>CABSBA010000027.1 GCA_902475825.1 uncultured Collinsella sp.
TTAAAGGAGGATCGTTTTGTCCGACATCCGATATAAACGCGTGCTTCTTAAGCTTTCCGGCGAAGCACTGATGGGCGACGGCCAATATGGCATCGACCCCAAGATTACCGACCATCTTGCCAAGCAGGTCAAGGAGCTGCTCGCCGTTGGTCACGAGGTCGGCGTGGTTGTCGGCGGCGGCAACATTTTCCGCGGCATGGCCGGCGCTGCCGGTGGCATGGAGCGCGCCCAGGCCGACTACATGGGCATGCTTGCAACCGTTATGAATGCGCTTGCCCTGCAGGATGCCTTCGAGCATAACGATGTTCCCTGCCGCGTGATGAGCGCTATCCAGATGAACGAGATCTGTGAGCCCTATATTCGCCGTCGCGCTATCAACCACCTTTCCAAGGGCAACGTCGTTATTTTTGCCGCCGGTTCGGGCAATCCGTACTTTACGACCGACACCGCCGCGGCTCTTCGTGCCTGCGAGATCGGTGCTGAGATTCTGATTAAGGCCACCAAGGTTGACGGCATCTACGACAAGGATCCCGTCAAGTGCGCCGATGCCGTCCGCTTTGACAAGATTACCTATCACGAGGTTCTCGTCCGCGGTCTGCAGGTTATGGATTCCACGGCTACGGCACTGTGCCAGGATAACCGTATGCCGATTTTGGTCCTCAACATCGATGGCGAGGACACCGTCAAGCGCGCGCTTTCGGGTGAGCCCGTCGGCACGCTCGTCTATCAGGAGGATTAAGCATGGCAGAGAACATCACCGTCCACATGGACAAGTCGCTCGAGTCCCTCAAGCACAACTTCTCCAAGGTCCGTACCGGCCGCGCCAACGCTAACATTCTGTCCGACATTTCGGTCGATTACTACGGTGTTCCCACGCCGGTTACGCAGGTTGCCGCCGTTAAGACTCCCGAGGCCCATATGCTGCTCATCGAGCCCTGGGACAAGGCGCTTGTCAATGCAATCGTGAAGGCTATCAGCGCTTCTGATCTGGGCATTACTCCCAACTCTGACGGTACCGTCGTGCGCCTGCCGTTCCCGGCTCCCACCGAGGAGCGTCGTCGCGAGCTCGTCAAGGAGTGCCGCGAGTATGCCGAGCAGGCCAAGGTTTCCATTCGCAACATTCGTCGTGACTTTAACAACAAGCTCGAGCGCGACGAAGAGCTCACCGAGGACGATGTCCGTCGCGAGCAGGCCAAGGTCCAGAAGCATACCGATGAGTATGTTGCCAAGGTCGAGGAGCTTCTGAAGGAAAAAGAAGCCGAGGTCATGGAGATCTAAGGTGCAATACGACGAGAACAAACTGGTCGAGTACTTTGCCGACGCCCCTGCGGGCGTCGGTTTTTCCGACCTTGACCTCAATAAGATTCCGCATCATATTTCGTGCATCATGGACGGTAACGGTCGCTGGGCCACGGCTCGCGGTCTTGCCCGCACCGAGGGCCACAAGGCCGGTATCGTCTCCCTGCGCGAGATTATTACCGCATGCGTGCGCTTGGGCGTCGATGTCCTTTCGGCCTATGCGTTTTCCACCGAAAACTGGAATCGTCCGCAGCACGAGGTCAACGTTTTGATGCATCTGTTTGCCAAGACGTTTATCGATGAGCTGCCGCTGCTTAAGCGCGAAAACGTGCGCGTTGTCTTTTTGGGCGATATTTCCGCACTGCCCAAGAAGACCCGCGATGTCTTTGAGCGAGGTCTTGCCGAGTGTGCCGACCACACCGGCATGACGTTGGCGCTTGCCGTCAACTACGGCGCTCGTGCCGAGATCACCCGTGCTGCCCGTCAGATCGCGCTCGATGTCGCCGCTGGAAAGATCGATCCTGCCGCTATCGACGATGATATGGTTGCTTCGCATCTGTACACCGCCGGACTGCCCGATCCGGAGCTTGTGATTCGCACCTCCGGCGAGCTTCGCATTTCGAACTATCTGCTGTGGCAGGTTGCCTATTCCGAGTTTTATGTCACCGATACCTATTGGCCCGACTTTGATCGTTGGGGTCTTGTCAACGCCATTTTGGCCTATCAGGGCCGCGACCGTAGGTTTGGTGGACTGAGCAAGACCGAGGAGGCTTAATCGTGTCCGATCGTCCCAAGGTGTCTACTCCCAAGGCGCCTGCCGCCAAGAGCGGCGCGGCTGCGACTTCGTGGTTGGCCGGCTTTATTACCCGCGCCGCCGCAGGTATCGTCTACGCTGTCGTATTTATTCTCTGCCTGGTTTTGGGCATCGTTCCCACTGCCATCTTCGTCTCCGTCATGAGCGGCCTGTGCTGCTATGAGTTTTTTCGCATGACGAGGCTCGATGGCAAGGTGGCCAACGAGCGCTTGGGTATCGCTGCCGCCGTTCTCTTTCCGCTCTCGGCGCTGGGCGACTCGCTGCTGTTGAATGCCCTGCTTTTTGCCCTGATGCTTGCGGTTGGCATTTGGTATGTCTGTTCGTCGCGTACTCGCATATCCGATGTAGCTGTGACGCTCATGGGTCCCATCTATACCGGTTTTATGCTGTCGGCCATTGTGCTGCTGCGCGATGCCGTGCCCGGTTTTGCCGGCGCCTTGCTTTCGGTGGGCGTTTGCGCGTCTCTCTGGGTCTCCGATTCGTTTGCCTACATCGTGGGCAGCCGTATCGGCAAGCACAAGATGGTTCCCAAGATTTCTCCCAAAAAGAGCTGGGAGGGCTTTTTCGGCGGCATCTTGGGCTCGATTCTCATCTGGCTCATTTTGTGGGCAACGCATTTCTATAAGCTGAGCTTGCCCTATGCACTGCTGTGCGGCGTGGTCGTGTCCATTTTGGGCGTTATCGGCGACCTCATCGAGTCGCGCATCAAGCGCGGCGTGGGCGTCAAGGATTCCGGCAATCTGATTCCGGGCCATGGCGGCATGCTGGACCGTAGCGACTCGCTTATCTTTGGCTGCATTACCGCGCAGTTGCTTTTGATGATCGGAGGCGTGCTGTAATGGCTTTTCAGACGACGTGCGGCCCCGACGGGCGTCTGCGGGTTGCAATTTTGGGTTGTACGGGCTCTATCGGCACGCAGGCACTCGATGTATGCCGTCAGCATGTCGATCGACTGCAGGTGACGGCACTGTCCGTTAACTCCAGCACCTCGGAGCTCGTTGCGTTTGCCCGTGAGTTTTCGGTTCCGGCTGTTGCCGTGGCCGATGTTGCCCATGGTGCGGACGCTGTACTGCAGGAGTTGCCCGAGGGCACCGAGCTCGGTGTTGGTGCGCAGGCGGTTTGCGAGCTCGCACGTCGCGATGACGTCGACTGTGTCCTTGTTGCTATTGTGGGCGCTGCCGGGCTCGAAGCGAGCCATGCTGCCCTGACCTCGAACAAGCGTCTTGCACTTGCTAACAAAGAGTCCCTCGTTGTCGGCGGCGATCTGCTGATGCCGTTGGCGCAGCCGGGTCAGCTCATTCCGGTCGACTCTGAGCACTCCGCCATCTACCAGTGCTATCTGGGGGAGAATCCGCGCGAGGCCCACTGCATTTGGCTCACTTGTTCGGGCGGTCCGTTCTTTGGCCGTTCGCGCGAGGATCTCGACCACGTGACCCGCAATGACGCCTTGGCGCATCCCACGTGGGCCATGGGGGCAAAGATCACCATCGACTCCGCCACCCTTATGAACAAGGGCCTGGAGCGTATCGAGGCGATGCATCTGTTCGGTTGCGACCTCGACTTTATCAACGTGGTTGTTCAGCGTCAGTCCAAGATTCACTCTATGGTCGAGTTTGCCGACGGCTCCGTGATGGCACACCTTGGCGCCTCCGATATGCGCATTCCCATTCAGTTTGCCTTCTCGTATCCCGAGCGTTGGGATACCCCAGCGCCTCGAATCGATTTCCGCGAGCTCGGGCAGCTCACGTTTGATGCTGCCGATATGGACACATTCCGCTGCCTGGCGCTGGCCGAGCGTGCCGGCAGAACGGGCGGCACCATGCCGTGCGTGCTGAATGCCGCCAACGAAGTTGCCGTCGATGCCTTCCTGCACGATGCCTGTACCTTTACCGATATCGACCGTATCGTCGAGTCGTGCATGGATGCACACGATACGCAGGCGGTCGCATCCTTTGAGCAGCTTCGCGATATCGATACGTGGGCTCGTGCCAAGGCCGCCGAAGTGCTCGCTGCAACCCGCTCTTAATCGTAAGGATTGCTTTTCGTTTTATGGATACTGTTCTGAGCGTTCTCTCCTCAGTCTTTTGGGGCCTTTTGATGCTATCCGTCCTCGTGTTTCTTCATGAGGGCGGCCACTTTTTGGCGGCCCGTGCGTGCGGCGTGCGCGTCACCGAGTTTTTCTTGGGCCTACCGTGCCGCTTTGACATTCATCGTACGTCGCGTTGCATCGGTACCAAGTTTGGCGTGACGCCGCTGCTGCTGGGTGGCTATGCCGCTATCTGCGGTATGGACCCGACCGATGTCTCGTGCGCCGACCGTGTGCTTGCGGCGATCTATCGTCATGGTCGCGTTTCGGTTGCAGACCTTTCCGTCGAGCTGGAGCTGCCCGAGGAGGATGTTCTCGAGGCTTGTGCCTTGCTTTTGGGCTGGGGTTCCATTGCGCCTTGGTACGAGGAAGGGGAGAAGCCTTCACCCAGCTATTATCCGGTTAGGTACCAGACGCTGCCGCGCGATGCTGCAGGATATACCACCTTTGACGGCCGCAAGTTCGATCGAGAGCATGCGACTGCCGAGGGCGATGTGTGGGAGCTGCCGGTCACTGCTTCGGAGTTCCTCGAGCAGGAGCGTTCGCATACCTATCTGGGCCAGGGTTTTCTCAAGCGTGCCTTTATGCTGCTCGCGGGCATTCTCGTCAATATCCTGACGGGCTTTTTGCTGCTTATGAGCATCTACTCTATCGCCGGCGTATCGGTGCCGGTCGATAGCAATGTGATCGGTCAGGTCGAAGAAGGCTCGATAGCCGCCAAGGCGGGCATCGAGGCCGGCGACACGATTCTTAGTGTCGATGGCGTGTCCTGCTCCAGCTGGATGGATGTGTATGATGCCATCGGCAAGGCTGCCGGTCAGGACGATATCGCCATTGAGTACCAGCGCGACGGTAAGAAACTTTCGACCTCGGTCGCGCTCAAGGAGGACGAGCGTTTGGGTGTTTATGCTTCTACGCAGGTGGTCCATTTGGACCCTATCACCTCGGCGCGCCTGTCGTTCTCCTATGTTCAGCAGACTGCTGAGGGCGTTATGCGTCTGCTGCAGCCGCAGCATACGATGGAGATACTCGATCAGTCCAGCTCGATTGTTGGCATCAGCGTCATGTCTTCTCAGGCGGCGGCAGCCGGCCCCGCGACGTTCTTGACATTTGCCGCGCTCATCTCGTTCTCGCTGGGCTTTATGAACCTGCTGCCCATTCCGCCGCTCGACGGGGGAAAGCTGGTTATCGAGATCATCCAAAAGGTCGCCGGTCGCGAGCTGCCGCTGAAGGTGCAGACGATCGTCAGCTATGTCGGCATCGTGCTCTTTGCGCTGCTGTTTGTCTATATGCTTCGTTCCGACGTCCTTCGATTTATTTTGTAGGGGAGTGTTTGGATTGTCTTTATCCCATCCTTTGCCGCGCGAGCTGACGCGCCCCGTGCATGTGGGCGGCGTTCAGATCGGTGGCGGCGCACCGGTGGTGGTCCAATCCATGACCTGCACCGATACCGCCGACGCGCAGGCAACGCTTGCACAAGTTCGTGCACTCGCCCAGGCGGGTTGTGATGTTGTGCGCGTGAGCGTGCCCACTGAGGCTGCGCTCGAGGGCTTTCGCACGATTTGTGCGGAGTCTCCGGTGCCGATCGTTGCCGATATCCACTTTAACCATAAACTCGCCATTGGTGCCGTGGAGGCCGGTGCCGCTAAACTCCGCATCAATCCCGGCAACATTGGCGATTGGGCTAAGGTCGATGCCGTGATCGATGCCGCGGGCGCCGCTGGGTGCGCGATTCGCATTGGCGTGAACGCCGGCTCGCTTGAGCAGGATATCGCCGAGCGCGATGACCTTACGCAGCCCGAAAAGCTTGTGATGTCGAGCGAGCGTTTCGTCAAACATTTTGAGGATCGCGGCTTTACCAATATCGTGCTTTCCGCCAAGGCTCATAGCGTGTCCACGACGCTTGACACCTATCGTGCCCTGTCGCGCGAAATCCCCCATGTTCCGCTTCATTTGGGCGTGACTGAGGCCGGAACCAAGCTCCAGGGCACCATTAAGAGCTCTGTGGGCCTGGGAATTTTGCTTTCCGAGGGCATTGGCGACACCATGCGCGTCTCGCTCACGGCCGATCCGGTCGAGGAACCGCCGGTCGCCTGGGGTATTCTGCAGTCGCTCGGCCTTCGCCGTCGTGGTCCCGAGATCGTCTCGTGCCCCACGTGCGCTCGCTGCCAGGTTAACCTCATTCCTATCGCCGAGGAGGTCACCGAGCGGCTTAAGAACTACTCCGCGCCGCTTTCGATTGCCGTGATGGGCTGTGCAGTCAATGGCCCCGGCGAGGCCTCTGACGCCGACTTGGGTGTTGCCTGCGGACGAGGTCAGGGCCTGCTCTTTTCGCACGGCCAGATCATTGGTAAAGTAGCTGAGGACCAAATTGTCGACGCGCTAATGGCCGAGGTCGACAAGCTTATTGAGGAGAAATAAATGACTCGAGCAATGTATATGTCTAAGCTTTATGCTCCGACGCTCAAAGAGGATCCGGCCGACGCCGAGCTTGCGAGCCATCGCCTGCTGCTTCGTGCCGGCATGATTCGCAAGGAGGCCGCCGGTCTCTATTCCTATCTGCCGCTTGCTTGGCGCTCGATTCGCAAGATCGAGAACATCGTGCGCGACGAGATGGACGCTGCCGGCGCCCAGGAGCTCATGATGCCTATCATGGTCGATGCCGAGCTGTGGCGCGAGTCCGGCCGTATCGATGCCTATGGCAAGGAGCTCGTGCGCTTTGATGACCGCCACGGCCGCGAGTTTGTGCTGGGTCCCACGCACGAGGAGACCGTGACTGCCCTGGTGCGCAACGAGCTGCGTTCCTACAAGCAGTTGCCGGTGAATCTCTATCACATCCAGGACAAGTTCCGCGACGAGTTCCGTCCGCGCTTTGGCCTGATGCGCGGCCGCGAGTTCATCATGAAGGACGCCTACAGCTTCTCCGCCACGCAGGAGAGCCTGCAGGAGGAGTACGACAAGATGAAGCAGGCCTACGCCAACATCTGCGAGCGCTGCTACATCAAGGCCCTGCCCGTTGTTGCCGACTCCGGTGAGATCGGCGGCGATACCTCCGTCGAGTACATGGCGCTGGCCGATGCCGGCGAGGCTTCGCTGGTCTACTGCGACGATTGTGGCTTTGCTGCCGATGACGAGGCGGCAAGCACCAAGGTCGTTGTGACCGAGGGCCCCGGCGACGGTACGCTCACCAAGGTCGAGACTCCGGGCATGGGCACCATCGAGGCCGTTGCCAAGTTCTTTGGGTTCCCCGAGAACGGTACGCGCAAGTCCCTGGCTCTCATCGACTCCGAGGGTAAGCCGGTTGTGGCCATCGTTCCGGGCGATCATGAGCTCAACGACTGCAAGGCCGAGCACGTCTTTGGCAAGGGCTATCGCATGATGACCGACGAGGAGCTCCTGACCTACGGTCTGCACAAGGGCTTTATCGGACCGGTTAATCTGCCCGAGGGCATCCGTCTAGTGTGCGACGAGAGCCTGCGCGATTCCAAGCAGTGGGCCTGCGGTGCCAACGAGGTCGATTATCACTTTACCGGTGCCTGCCCCGAGCGCGACTTTACCGTCGACGCGTGGGCCGATCTGGTCACCGTCGTTGCCGGTGATCCCTGTCCGCACTGCGGCAAGCCGCTCTCTGCTGCTCGCGGCATCGAGGTCTCCCAGGTGTTCCAGCTGGGCACCAAGTATTCCGAGGCCATGGGTGCCACCTTTATGGACGAGGACGGCAAGGAGAAGCCGCTTATCATGGGTTGCTACGGCGTGGGCGTGTCTCGCTCGCTCGCTGCCGTCGTGGAGCAGCACAACGACGAGCACGGTATCGTCTGGCCGGTCTCCGTTGCCCCGTACGAGGTCGCGGTGATTCCGCTCGACCCCAAGAAGGAGGAGTGCACTACCGTCTGCGAGCAGATCGTCGAGGGTCTGTGCGCCGAGGGTATCGAGGTTGTCGTCGACGACCGTGACGAGCGTCCCGGATTTAAGTTTGCTGACAACGACCTTATGGGCTTCCCGTATCAGGTCGTTCTGGGTAAGCGTGGCCTCAAGAATGGCACTGTGGAGCTCAAGGACCGTGCTACCGGCGAGCGTGAGGACGTGGCGATCGATGAGATCGTCGCTAAGGTCGCCGAGCTTGTGAAGGCAGCACGTCGTTAATCGACATTTCTGCTAGTAGATGTAATTGCAGGCCTGCTCCGCATCTCTCTTAGAATGAGATGCGGAGCAGTCTTTTTTGTTGCGTGAATAAGCTCGACGGGTAAAGGAAAACCCCACAGCCCAAATGAGCTGCGGGGTTTTCCTTTGTGCCTCCGATGCGAAATAAATCGCTCAGATACTACTGATAATCGACGACGTCGATCCAGTTCTTAAGGAACTCATCGTTCACGTTGCGCTTACGAGCGAGCTCGGAAGCGGCGACGATGCTCGTCCACTGACGCACGACCTGCATGGGCATGTCGGCGCGGTCGCAGTAGAGCTCCAGGTAGGCCTCAGCCTGGTCCTTGCTGTTGAGGGCAAAGAGCAGGTAGGTGGTGGCAACGTCGGCAGCAGGGGAGCCCTGGGTGGCGTGTGCCCAGTCGCAGACGTACAGCTGGCCGTCGTCGCCGACGATGACGTTGGAGGGGTTGAAGTCGCCGTGGCAGACCTTGAACTCCTTGGTCATGCCGTCCAGACGCTCCTGAAGGTTGTAGCGCGTGGTGGCATTGAGCTGATCGAGGCTGTCGATCATGCGGGCGAACTTATCGCGCTGACGGTTGAGCAGCGGGGAGGTGTAGCCGTGGATCTCGATCTGGAGGTCGACGAACATCTCGAGGTACTCACCAAAGCGCTGGGGCTCGGCAGTCATCTTCTCGGCAAGGGTGGTGCCCGGAACCTTCTCGGTCACGAGAGCCCAGCCGTTGGCGTTCTCGAGCTGGGAAACCTCGAGAGCCTTGGGGCTGCGGATGCCGCACTCATTGATGCGGGCAAGATTCAAAGCCTCGTTGAACACGTCGGAGACGGGCTTGGTCTCGTTAAAGACCTTGACGATCTTGTCGCCCAGGTCGTAAACGACCTTGTTGCCACGACGGACGAGCTCGGTCTTGGAATCGGGTAGCAGCATGGTTGCATCCTTTCAACGATGCGATAGAAGCGACGGCGGGGGTGTGTGAAACACCCGTGCACCCCCGCCGTTAAAAACCGTGCTAGAACTAGCAGACGGCGTAATCCTGAGGCTCGCGGCCGTAGTAGGCGTCCAGGTAGAGCTCCTTGATCTCGCTCATGAGCGGGTAGCGCGGGTTAGCGCCGGTGCACTGGTCGTTGAATGCCTGCTCGGTCATCTCGTCGAGGGTGTCGAGGAAGTACTGCTCGTCAACACCGTAGTCGGCGATGGTCTTCTTGACGCCGATGAAGTCCTTGAGCTCCTCGAGCTTCGTGATGAAGTTCTCGAAGACCTCCTTGTCGTCCTTGCCCTCGATGCCGCAGTACTTGGCCATCTCGGCGTAGTTGTGCAGCGCGTTGGGGTAAGGATACTGGGAGAAGGTACCCATCTTGACGGGAGCCTCGGCGGCGTTGTAGCGCATAACGCGGGTCAGGATGACGGCGTTTGCGAGGCCGTGGGGCAGGTGATGGAAAGCGCCGAGCTTGTGGGCCATGGAGTGGTTGAGGCCCAGGAAGGCGTTGGCGAAGGCCATACCGGCCATGCAGGAGGCGTTGTGCATCTCCTCGCGGGCATGCGGGTCCTTGGCACCGTTCGTGAAGCTGGAGGGCAGGTTCTCGAAGACGAGCTTAGCAGCGCGCTCGGAGAGGCCCTTGGTGTAGTCGGAAGCCATGATGGAGACGTAGGACTCGATGGCGTGGGTCATGACGTCGATGCCGGAGGCAGCGGTCAGGCCGCGCGGGGCGGTCATGCAGTTGTCGGCGTCGACGATAGCCATGTTGGGGAGCAGCGCGTAGTCGGCGAGCGGCCACTTGATGCCGGTCTCTTTGTCGGTGATGATGGCGAACGGCGTGCACTCGGAGCCGGTACCCGAAGAGGTCGGGACGGCGACGAAGTAGGCCTTCTTGCCCATCTCGGGGAAGGTGAAGATACGCTTGCGGATGTCCATGAAGTCCATGGCCATGTCCTCAAACTTGCACTCGGGGTGCTCGTACATCATCCACATGATCTTGCCGGCGTCCATAGCGGAGCCACCGCCGACGGCGATGATGACGTCCGGCTCAAAGAGAGCCATCTGCTTGGCGCCGCGACGTGCGCACTGCAGCGACGGATCGGGCTCGACGTCGTAGAAGCAGTCGTGGGCGATGCCCATCTCGTCGAGCTTGGCCTCGATGGCGCGGGTGTTGCCATTCTTGAAGAGGAACTGGTCGGTGACGATGAAGGCGCGCTTCTTGCCCATGACGGTACCGAGCTCGTCGAGGGCGACGGGCGTGGAACCCTTCTTGAAGTAGACCTTCTCGGGAGCGCGGAACCACAGCATGTTCTCACGGCGCTCGGCCACAGTCTTAACGTTGATCAAGTGCTTCACCCCAACGTTCTCGGAGACGGAGTTGCCGCCCCAGGAGCCGCAGCCCAGGGTCAGAGACGGCTTCATGCCAAAGTTGTACAGGTCACCGATGCCGCCGTGCGAAGACGGGGTGTTGATGACGATACGGCAGGCCTTCATGACGTGCTCGAACAGGCTGATCTTCTCGGCCTGGGCGGGGTGCACGTACAGAGAGGCGGTGTGGCCCGGGCCACCGGCGAGCACCAGGTGCTCGGCCTTGTCGACGGCCTCCTGGAAGTCCTTGGCGTGGTACATGGCCAGGACCGGGGAGAGCTTCTCGTGGGAGAACTCCTCCTTGGCGGGGTCGGTGGAGGTGACCTCGGCGATCAGGATCTTGGTCTTGGCGGGAACCTCGATGCCGGCGAGCTCGGCGATCTTGGCGGCAGCCATGCCGGGGATGCGGTGATCGAGAGCGCCGTTCTTGAACATGGCGGCACGCAGGGCCTCCATCTCGGCACCCTGCTTGACGAAGTAGCAGCCGCGCTTCTGGAACTCGGCCTTGACCTGGTCATAGATGGTGTCGATGACGGTCACGGACTGCTCGGAAGCGCAGATCATGCCGTTGTCGAAGGTCTTGGAGTGGATGATGGAGTTGACGGCGAGCAGCACGTCGGCGGTGTCGTCGATGACGACCGGGGTGTTACCGGCGCCAACGCCCAGGGCGGGCTTGCCCGAGGAGTAAGCGGCCTTGACCATGCCCGGGCCACCGGTGGCGAGGATGATGTCGACGTCGCGCATGACCATGTTGGTCAGCTCGATGGAGGGGACATCGACCCAGCCGATGATGCCCTCGGGGGCACCGGCCTTGACGGCGGCGTCAAGCACGAGCTTGGCGGCGGCGATGGTGCACTTGGCGGCAGCCGGGTGCGGGGAGATGATGATGGCGTTGCGGGTCTTCAGGCTGATCAGCGTCTTGAAGATCGCGGTGGAGGTGGGGTTGGTCGTCGGGATGACGGCGCCCACGATGCCGATGGGCTCGGCAATCTTGGTGATGCCGTAAGCCTCGTCGCGCTCCAGGACACCACAGGTCTTGGTGTTCTTGTAAGCGTTGTAGATGTACTCTGCGGCGTAGTGGTTCTTGATGACCTTATCCTCAAGAACGCCGCGGCCGGTCTCCTCGATGGCCATCTTCGCCAACGGGATACGAGCCTTGTTGGCGGCCATGGCGGCCTCATAGAAGATCTTGTCGACCTGCTCCTGCGTGTACGTAGCAAAAAGCGCCTGGGCCTCTCGCATCTGAGCGAGCTTAGCCTCAAGCGCCTCTACGTTGTCCACAATTGCGGGAGTAGTGTTTTCCGGTGACTTTTTCACCATTTGTGTCTCCTTGCGATCGGAGATTTACCCTACGCCT
The DNA here is from genome assembly GCA_902475825.1 of uncultured Collinsella sp. Lineage (GTDB taxonomy): Bacteria > Actinomycetota > Coriobacteriia > Coriobacteriales > Coriobacteriaceae > Collinsella. The sequence continues at coordinate 12,060 of CABSBA010000027.1, forward strand.
TGCATGATAGCAAGAAATTATTCGGCGAACGGTCAGATTCCTGTAAAAGGCACACTAAAACGCTTCAATATACTGAAGCGTTTTAACTAAACTATCTACCAGCGCATCGCCCC
>CABSBA010000028.1 GCA_902475825.1 uncultured Collinsella sp.
GTGTGGCCGGGGATAGCACTGTAGCGAATGCCCATCTCCGAAATCTTGGCAAAGGCGGGCTGCAGCGCCGTGAGCAGCTCGGACTTAAGCTGGCTGTCGATCTTGTCGCGCGTGTAGCTGTCGGTCACGTTGCCGCACACGTTGGTGTAGAACAGCAGCGGGTTGGTGATGCGGTACGAATACTCGCCGTTGCAGCGCACGGAGATGTCGACGTCCAGACCAATGTTGTTGTCGACCACGCGGAAGGGCACGGGCGAGGCGGTGCCGTACTTGTTGCCGATGATCTCCTTGGTGTTGATAAAGTAGACGCACTGGTCCTTGCCCGCATCGCCGCCAAAGGTAAAGCGGCTGCCGATATTAGCGAAGGTCTCCTTGATGGAGTCGCCCAGGTTGCCGCTGAAGACGCTCGGCTCGCTGCCGGTGTCAAAGACAAACTCGCCGGGCTCGAGCGCTACCTCGATAATCTTGCCGTTTTGCACCACGAGCATGCCCTGGCCGTCGTTGACGGCGATGACGGAGCCGTTGGAGATGACGTTGTCCTCGCCGCGCGTGTTGGAGCTGCGGCCGCCGGTGCGCTTGCTGCCCTTGCAGGCCAAGACATCAGCGGGCATCGATTCGCAGTAGATAAATTCCTTCCACTGGTCGGCCATGACGCCGCCGGCAGCACCCAATCCAGCTTTCAAGAGTCCCATGGTGATCTTCCTTTCTCGTCAAAGGCCGGGTGGTATTGGTCAGAATGGTTAATCGTCCTTGTTGTCCTTCATGACGACCGAGGTCCCGGTATGGCTGAAGGTGTCGTGCTTCTCGGTCAGGTCGAGGTCTCCGCAGTAGTAATCGGCGTGGGTGGCCTCGTTGGCTGTCTTGAGCTGGCCTACCAGCAGTACGTCCGCGATGATTACGATGATCAGCGGCGCGACGATGTTGATGAGGATGCCCTCGATATCAAAGGTGAGGTAGTCTGGATCGAAGGCATTCCCACCCATAAAGAGAATCTGGGAGAGGACAAACCCGATCACAAAGAACAGCACCGAGGCGATAGCAAGCTTGGGCTTGGAACAGGGGAGCTCGCCGACCATGCGGCCGGTTTGGCCGTTCATGGCAAACAGATAACTCTTGCCGTTCCACGAGGTGGAGAGCATCCAGACGGGGAACAGGGCGTAGTTGCTGTCTTCCCAGGTGTAGTCGAGCTGCTTGCTTTCGACCGTGGCGTCGTCGTACTCGTCGATGACGGTCTCACGCAAGGCCGAGATCGTGCTCTCCTCCATGCGGCGCTCGGCACGCGCCTTGCAGGTCTCGCAGTCCTCGTCGTAGCGGTTGGCGATGTAGCCGGGCATATAGGCGACCGAGAACGGACGCAGCGCATCGTAGTCAAATGGTTCGATGGCGTCCATGTGGCCGTCGGGCATCTTGGACGATCCGTTGACGGGCACGCGCTCAAACGAGATATTGCCCTTACGGTAGGCATCGTAGTGGTCGGTGGTCGTGACGGTGCGGTCGGATTCCTCGGTCACGGTCTCGTTGGTCGCGTCAAAGTACACTTCGCCGTCCACGCGGGCGCCGTAGAGCCAAAACGGCACGTAGACGCCTTGGACCTCGTCGATGTGGTTGCCGGTGACAAAGCTCTTGGGCAGCAGGATCTTGCCCTTGTAGTGTTCCTTGAGCGCGGCCATGACATCGTCGCGCCCGAGCTTAAACGGAATCACCAGGTCGGGCGAGAAGTCGCCCGAAAGCTGACCGGGCGCCACGGCGGAGTTGCCGCAGTACGGGCAGGTGGTGACGGCGACGGTGCCGTCGGACACGAGCTCGGCGCCGCACGACGAGCAGATGTAGCCGGCGTTTTGGGCGAGCTCCTGCACGGCATCGTCGACAGCAGGCTTGGGTGCCGCGGCTGCGGCATCGGCTTTGGCATCGGCCTTGTCCTGGCGCTCGCGATAGAGGGCCTCGACTTCTTCGACTTCAAAACGCGAGTCACAGTAGTCGCAGACGAGCTTTTGCTCGGCGCTTGCAAAATGCAGGGGGCCACCGCAGGCAGGGCACTGATAGTTAACGCTCTCGAAGGCCATGATCGGTCCTTTCCGTGCCGGAGACTATGCGCCGATGGCGCCGCCGCAGTATTCGCAGCGCCCGCTGGCATCGGGAATGGTGGTGGCTCCGCAGAAGGGGCAGGTCACCGCGGTCTTGGGGGCCTTGGCGGCCACGACGCTGTCGCGCGTCTCCTGGCGCAGCTGCACCAGCGCGTCGCGGACCTCGGTTGCCTGGCGCTTGGCCTCGCGGTATTCGATGGAGCCGCGCTGATCGATGGTGGAGTCGTTCACGCGCAGATTGATCTGGGTAAAGTACGGCGTGTTGACGTGGATGGTCAGATTAAAGTCGTAATCCAGGTCGTAGCGCGGCGGGTTGTAGCTCTCGCGCTCGCCGTCCTTGGTCTCGCGATAGATCTCGGTGCGATGCTCGTCGATATCCATATCGCAGCCGAGTACCTGCGAGAACTCGATGATGTCGGGATTTGCGTCGCGCCAGCGGCTCTGCGAGGTAATGATCAACAGGCCAGCGTCTTCGTCGAGCATGATGTTGGTGCGCCCGGCAGAGAGCGTGCGCGTGGGGTTGAACGAGGCCAGGCGCTCGGCATTGGCCTCGCGGTAGGCGAGCTGCTCACGGATATCGTCCGCGGTGCTGGAGCGATAGCCGTGAAAGTAGGGGGAGAGCTTGCCGACGCACTCTTTGCACAGGTAGCCTTCGTTGATCTTGGTCTTGCCGAGAAGTCCCAGCTCGGTACCGCAAATCGCGCACTCTTTCTTCTCGAACATCTTGTCAAAGAAGCCCATGGCTGCCTCCCATCAACAGGTAGCGTGTGTCACTTTTGATGATGGGTGAGTGCACGATCTTTCACGATACCCAGACGGCTCAACGAGTCTCCACAACTGGGACACATGGCCCATTTTTACCTACTCATTGGGGACGTACTTAAACGAGCGGGCACTCATTGGGGACAGACTTAAATGAGTGGCAGTTGGGGACACTCCTTGCCGAGCCAGCAGGCCGCGTGTGCCCCTTCTGGGACAATCGGCTCAAAAACTGGTGCACGCCGTGGGCTACTGGGGTCAAATTTGCAGCATCTCGAGCTCGGCTTCGATATTGGGACTGGTTCTCTATTAAAATTGTTTCAAGACATTTGAGTGCGGGGGGGGGTATTCATGAGAGATATGGGAGACACAACCTCATATTTGCGTCGGGGCATTCGGGAGATTATATGCCTGGCGCTGTTCTTCTTCACGTTTTTGGCGTGCGAGTATCTCTTTGATGCGCGCATGGCCGAGTTCGTGTCTCCGAACGAGGTCGTTATTTATGAGAGCCTTGTCATCGGCGCGAGCGTGATTGGCTTCTTTGTGCGTCCCGTTCTGTACTATCGCCGTCCCCATGCCATCGACGCGACGAGCGACATCACAGGCGTTTTGCTGGTGGCGGCATTGCTGCTGTTGATTATGGCGGTTCAGGTTGAGATGGTAATTGTCGGCGGTTTGATGGCGTGCTGCGCACTGGGCTACTGTGGATCGACTGCCCATGCAAACTTTGCGCGTCGCTTTGCGCGGACGCCCTGCCTGGCGCGCGCCGCCGCGCTTTCCTACGCCATGGGCGTTCTGGTGCAGGCGCTCAACCACATGGTGATGCCCGTCGGCATTCCTCAGCAGGCCGTTTTGGTTGTCTGCGCGATCGCGCAGGTGGCGTTGCTCCACGGTGTCCGACGCGCCAAGCTGCGCGATGAGTCGGATCCCAACTTTGAACCCAGTGTTGCCGGGCTTTCGGTAGATGCTTTGGAATATGGTGCCAAGTGGCAAGACGATCCCAAGGCAAAGACGGCATTCCGCCGCGCCGTGGTCCGCTTGACCGTGGCGACAGCGTGTCTTTCCGGTGTATTCGCCGCTCTCAACGCGGGCCTCACGACCTTGCACGCTTTCGGAGCCGTCGATTTGGGCGATTGGCCGCGCTTGCTGCTTGTCGTGAGCTCGCTGGCCGCCGGCGCCCTATTTGACCTGCGTGACCGTTTGTATATGAATATCGGCATGACGTGCGCCGCCATACTGTCCACGCTTTCGTTCTTTGTGCTCATCATTGACGGCAATAGCGGCAACGAGCTTGCTGCCACGATCATCTTTTATCTGGGCTCGGGCTTCTTTGTGGTGTTCTTCACCACAAAATTCTCTGCCATCTCGCTCTGTGCGCGCTGGTCATATTTTTGGCCGTGTATGGGTCGCGTCGTCAACAACGTGTGCTCGATGCTCGTGACGGTGCCGGCAGTGGCGATCATCTCGAGCCAAAACGTGCTGGCGGCAGTCGGCGCGGCGCTCGTGCTGTTTGTAGGCATTGCGATTTCGCTGCTGGGACAGTTGGGGCAACGAGCCGATGATGTAGTGACGCAGGGCGAGCTGGCGTTTGCTGCCGACGATCTTGGCGCAGGCCTCGCCTCCGCCCAGAGCGAGCCCGCTTCCGCGGAGGTGCCGGAGCTCACGTTCGACGAGCATCTCGATGCCTTCGTTGCCACCTTTGGGCTTACGCAGCGCGAGCGCAATATTCTTGAGGTCTTGGTCGTTTCGGACCAGAGCGTTCAGGACATCGCCGCGGCGCTCTTCCTCTCGCGCTCCACGCTCTATCGTCACATTTCCTCAATCAACAAAAAGACCGACACCGCCTCGCGTGTGGCCCTCATCAACTTCTTCTGGTCTTGGACACCCAAGGACTAGCTAATTTGGGACGGGGCTCTTTTAGCTACCCAATCCAGAGCCTTCGAAGCCTGAGGCCTCCCCGATGTGACAAAGGGACAGTCCCTTTGTCACATCCGATTATGCTGCGCCACGAAAGCGGCCCATCTACTACGTTTGACCCACATGGGTCGACCATCCCGGCGTTTTCGTAAAACCGGCAAGCTTTCTACCTGCAGTTTTAATTTCGCACTTTCCGGTGTGGTCGAGGGTGGGCGCTAAAAAGTAGTAGATAGCCCCATTTCGTGGCAAGCAGCTCAATTCGGAGCATGGGATGGCTAATTTGGGACGGGGCTTTTTTAGCTACTCCGTACCGTCGCGCGCCTTTCCATGCGTCGGTTGATGGGCGCTCCTCCAATCCGATTCCATCACATTAATAAGTTGCGGTGGAATAGTTCCTAGATGAGGCCGCGGGGCTTTAAAACAGGGACTATTTCACCGCAACTGCTGAGGGGATGGGCTGCGGCGTCGATGACGAAGGCGTCGGCGGTACTACAGCAGCTCGCCGTGGCGTGCGATGTAGCGGCGCTTGGCCAGCTGAGTGAGCGCGATGTAGACGGTAACGATGCCGATGAGCAGCGCAAAAAAGCTCGTGGGCAGCGGCATGAGGCCCAGTGCATCGGCGATGGGGCTTGCCGGCAGCCAAGTGACGAGCGCCAGGCCCAGCACGGTGAGGGCGCACAGCGCGGGCGCGGCGTGGTCGCGCGGGCTCGGCAGGCGCGGGGAGCGCAGCATGTGGATCACGAGCGTCTGCGACCACATGGACTCGACAAACCAGCCGCTCTGGAAGATCGCGGCGAAGGTCGTCATACCTGCGACGTTGCCCGCGGCGGCAAGCTCGGACCAGCTTGCGCCCACGGCGGCGGGGCACACCACAAAGAAGAGCGCGGCGAAGGTCACGATGTCAAACAGCGAGCTCACGGGGCCCAGCTCGAGCATAAAGCCCTTGATGGACGCAGCGTCCCAGGCGCGCGGGCGGGCAGTCCAGGCGTCGTCGACGGTGTCCCACGGCAGCGCGATGCACACGATCTCGTAGACCAGCGATAGCAGCACCAGCTGCAGAGCGCTCATGGGCAAAAACGGCAAGAACAGGCTCGCGACGGTCACGGACAGCACATTGCCAAAGTTGGAACTCACCGTGGTCTTGAGGTACTTGAGCAGGTTGCCGTAGGTGCGGCGGCCTTCGATGATGCCGCGTTCGAGCACGCCCAGGTCCTTCTGAAGCAGGATGATATCTGCGGATTCCTTGGCAATGTCGACGGCCGAATCGACCGAGATACCGCAGTCGCTCGCACGCATCGCGGCGGCGTCGTTGATGCCGTCGCCCATAAAGCCCACGGTGTGGCCGAGCAGCTCGCACATGACGCGCACCAGGCGTGCCTTCTGCAGCGGCGAGAGCTTGGCAAAGAGGTGGGTTTTCTCGGCGCGCTCGGCAAGCTCGGCGTCATCGAGCGCATCGATCTCGGAGCCCAGCAAGACATTGCTCGCGTCGATGCCGATCTGCTCGCAGACGGTGGCGGCGACGCGATCGTTGTCGCCGGTCAGGACCTTGACCGCCACGCCCTTGGCCTCGAGCGTGGCGACGGCGCCCGCGGCACTTGCTTTGGGCGGATCGAGGAAGGCCAAAAAGCCCATCAGCACCATGTCGCATTCGTCGGCGATGCCAAATTCGCCCACGCAGCGCGGATCGGTCTTCTGCGCCACGGCAATCACGCGCAGGCCCTCGGCGTTGAGCCCGGCGACCTGCTTGCGAATCTGGGCGAGCTTCTCGTCAGTGAGCGGCTGGGCGATGCCATCGACCTCGACAAAGGAGCAGATCTCGAGCATTTCCTCGGCAGCTCCCTTGGTAACCATCTGGGTTTTGCCCTGGGCGTCGGCCACAACTACGCTCAGGCGACGGCGCGAGAAATCGAAGGGCACCTCATCGACCTTGGTATAGCGGTCGCGCAGGCTCTGACCCAGCATGGAATCGGGTACGACGGTCGAGGGTGTCACATTGGCACGGTCGATTACAGCCAGGTCGATAAGGTTCTTGAGGCCGGTCTGGAAGAAGCTGTTCAAAAACGCATGGCGCAGCACACGTGCGTCCTCGTTGCCATCGGTGTTGAGGTAGCGCTCGAGCACGATGCGGTCTTCGGTGAGGGTGCCGGTCTTGTCGCAGCACAGCACGTCCATGGCACCGAGGTTTTGGATCGCCGGCAGCTCCTTGACGATAACCTGGCGGCGGGCAAGGTCCTTGGCGCCCTGCGACAGGCTCGTGGTCACGATGACGGGAAGCATCTGCGGCGTGATGCCCACGGCCACGCTCGTGGCAAACAGCAGTGCGTCGATGACGTTGCCCTTGGTGGCGGCGTTGATGGCAAAGACGGCCGGAGCCATAACGAGCATGAGGCGTACGAGCAACATGGAGACGCTCGAGACGCCGCGGTCAAATGCGCTCTTCTCGCCGCGTCCGTTGAGCATCTTGGCGATGCCGCCCAGGTAGGTGTCCGAGCCGGTGGCAACGACAAGCGCCATGGCGGTGCCGTTTTGCACGGAGGTGCCGGTAAAGACGATGTTCTTGCAGGCAGAGAGCGGCAGCGCGGAGCCGTCGGCACCCTCGACGACGGTGATGGCAGCTGTCTTCTCGATGGCCTCGCTCTCGCCGGTGAGCGCGGACTCGATCACAAACAGATCGCGCGCGGTGATGATGCGGGCATCGGCCGGCACCATGTCGCCGGCAGAGAGGCGGATTACATCGCCGGGGACGAGCTCGTCGAAGGGGATCTCGATGCGCTCGTTGTCGCGCAGGGCACAGCAGGTGTTGGAGACCAGGTCCTTAAGGGCTTCGGCCGCATTGCCGCTGCGGGCTTCCTGGATAAACTTCATGCCGCCCGATACCAGCAGCATAATGCCGATGACGATGACCGTGGAGGGATCGCGCTGCGGCTCGGGCACGGCGAGCACGTCGATGTAGAGCGAGACCAGCGCGAGCGCGGCGAGGATGCCAGCGAAGGGATCGATGAACGCGTCGGCGATGCGGCGCGCGAGCGTCTTGGTCGGCGCCTCGATGGTGTTTGGGCCGGAGGCGTCCAGGCGCTCGGCGGCATGTTCGGCGGTGAGGCCGTTTGTCGTGGCGTCGAGCAGCACGAGGGCGTCCTCGGCGCTATGGGTGGCGGCGAATATGGTGTTCTTGGACAGGCCGGTGTGAGCGGCGGGGCGCGCCGTGCGGCGGCGCTTGGAGATAGCTTCGAGTACCGTGGCGGTTTTGAGCATCAGCATAGGGTCCTCCTTGTTGAAGGGAGTTAGCGTACGTGTCGTATTTGCTTCAAAAAACCTAGATGTCGCTCACGTCATGCTCTCGAACCACCACAAAGGGGACAGGCACCTTTGTGGTGGTTTTGACGATCGGTTCGTGGCGCTTATGCGTGTGCAGAATCCTCGCGGCGTGCCGAGGGCGACATGCAGGTTTTTCGACTATGACTGCCTTCCATGGCACACCTCCTTAAGGCTGGGCGCAGCGCGCTTTGGGTATCTCGTACCCGTTTTAATCCGCCCGTATTCTTGATGAGGGGGTTTGCAATGTCAACCCCATTGTTCGGAAAACCATTGTCGCTGATAAAGCCTTTACAGAATGCCGTGGCCTCAAAGCGCGCCCGCATCGATGCTTTGCCTGCGCTAAACTGGAAGGCACGTACGCGAACACGAGAGGAGCCCGCATGGAGGCTTACAAGCAAGAGTTCATCAAGTTTATGGTTGAGTCCGACGTCCTTAAGTTCGGCAGCTTTACGCTCAAGAGCGGCCGCCAGTCCCCGTTCTTTATGAACGCCGGCGCTTACGTGACGGGCTACCAGCTCAAGAAGCTGGGCGAATATTACGCCCAGGCCATTCACGATAACTTTGGTGACGACTTTGACGTGCTGTTTGGACCGGCCTACAAGGGCATTCCCCTGGCCGTCGTGACCGCCATTGCCTACCACGAGCTGTACGGCAAGGAGGTCAAGTACTGCTGCGACCGCAAGGAGGCCAAGGACCACGGCGCTGACAAGGGCAACCTGCTGGGCTACGAGCCCCAGGACGGCGACCGCGTGGTCATGGTCGAGGACGTCACCACTAGCGGCAAGTCCATCGACGAGACCTATCCCAAGGTCAAGGCTGCTGCCGATGTCGAGATCAAGGGCCTCATCGTGTCTCTCAACCGCATGGAGGTCGGTAAGGGTGGCGTGACCACCGCTCAGAAGGAGATCGAGGCCAAGTACGGTTTCCCCGTCGCGAGCATCGTCTCCATGGCCGAGGTCGTCGAGACCCTCTACAACCACGAGATCGACGGCAAGGTTGTCATCGACGACGAGCTCAAGGGTGCCATCGACGCCTACTACGAGCAGTACGGAGCTCGGGAGTAGTAGTTACGCGGGTTTACCAACCCGCGTAACCAGTTGACGCTACGCGCCGCCCAGGGCGACAATTTGTCATTCAAAAGGCGAGGCATGACCAGAAGGTCAATGCCTCGCCTTTTTCATGCCAACTTGTTCGCCCTGGACGGCGCTCGCTGTCCGTCCTCTACCTGCGGCGTTGTCTTACTCCGGATGCGGCAGTTAGGGACGTTCCTTTTCTGCCGGCACCTTGGGACACTCCTGATGTAGTCGTTGGGGACGTTCTTGTTTGACTAGTCGTTTAAGAACGTCCCCAATGACTACTCATCTACGCTCGTCGCTACTTGAGCCCGGGGAGACGGGTGTAGGGGAACGAGCGCTCTAGGAATTCGGCGCAGCGGGCGTAGTCTTTGGCGAAGTAGCTGCTGTAGAGCGAATCGAGTACGTATTGCACGGCGATGTGGCTGGCAAACTGCGTGATGCGGTGCGTCATGCTCTCGTGATCGCTCACCGTGAGGTAGGCGGTAAAACCGGGGTGCAGGCGCGCGCAATAAGGCGTGCCGATGACAATGACCGGGACATGTCGGCTGCTGAGGATCGGCAGGATATCCTTGAGGTTGGGAGCAAGACCGCTGTAGGAGATGACGATTGCCACATGGTCGGCGCCCGAGGCGAGCGCCGTACGCACCTGGGCCTCGCCACCGTCGTGGCACGTTGCGCTTTTACCGGCGGAGAGCAGGCGATCACGGAACATTCCCGCTGGATAGAGGTTGTGCGAGCCTGTGTAGATGTCGACCTGTCGGGCGTTCGCGATGAGCTTGGCGGCGTGGTCAAGCTGCGTAGGGTCGAGCAGCCCCTGCGTTTCGGCCAGCGTGGTCTGGTAGAGCCCTTCCATGCGCTCCATAACCTGCGCAGGGGTGGACGTAGCATCGAAAGGGAAGTTGATGTCCACGTCGCGTCGGTTGCCCGCCTCGGTTGCCAAGCGAATAAGCTCGACCTTGAGGTCTTTGAATCCCTCGAGGCCGAGCTTTTTGCAAAAACGGTGCACGCTCGCAACGGAAACGTTGGTACGCGCGGCAAATTCCTTAATAGAAAGCCCTCGGATGTCCTCGCCCATGGCAAGGGCCGAGATGCCGAGTTGTTGCTCGGTAGGGGTAAGGCCCTGTGCCTCGGAAATCTTGCGTTTGATATCCATGCGAACTCCCACACTCGCCAAATCTGCCAAAAAGGGACAGGCTTATTTTGGCACGTTTCGGTCGGTATCAGGAAGTGTCAGGGGCGGGGCGGCGGCGGGACTCGAGAGCGAAAAGAAGTGTCGGGTTTGGCGCGCCCGCTTCTGCCCGTCCCGTGCGTAGGCGATACTCGGCTTATCGAGGGTTATTCGACAATATGAGTGCCATCGGGAAAAGGTTTTGGGAAGGGCTTGGAAGGGCTTGAGATTCGAGCCCTCACCTTAGCAATTTGATCATTTGGCACTATAATCACCATAGGCATGCGCATAACGTTGCGCTTAATTAAGAGGAGAAAACGTATGGGTCTGTTTGACATGTTCAAGAAGAAGGCTGAGCCCGCGGCTGCCGCTGTTCCGGCCTCCATCTCTGCTTCTGCCGGCGCCGACGTGCTGTGCTCGCCCGTCAAGGGCAAGGTCATCAAGATGGCCGACGTGCCCGATCCCGTCTTTGGCGGCGAGGTCCTGGGCAAGGGCTGCGCCGTGTGGCCCGAGGACGATCTGGTCTACGCTCCCTGCGACGGCAAGGTGACCGTCACCATGGGTCACGCCGTGGGCCTGCAGTCCGATAGCGGCATCGAGGTTCTGGTGCACGTTGGCGTCGATACCGTCAACATGAACGGCGACGGCTTCGAGGGCTTCGTCAAGGCCGACGATGTCGTTAAGGCTGGCCAGCCCATACTTAAGATTGACCGCGCCAAGATCGCCGCTGCCGGCTACAAGGACTGCGTCGTCGTGGCCGTGTCCAACACCGCCGAGTTTGCCGATGTCGAGCTCGCCGTCGAGGCCGACTCCGCTGTCGCCGCCGGTGACGCCATCGTTAAGGTCGTCCGCAAGTAAACTACGGCATCCAAAGGGTGTGCAAGGGTGGTCGGGTTATCCGGCCGCCCTTTTTTATTACAATGCGGCGGAACGTTTTATTGTGCGTTGGGCGGACCGGTAAACCGTTCAGACGTTAAAACGAGCCGACTGCGCTTTTGCTTTGCCGGGGGTGTTCGTTAGCGGCTAGTATGGCCTTATTGTTACGACGTGCACCGTGTTGGGAAGCGCGGTGCCGCTTGTTTGGAGGAATGTCATGAAGAAGAAGCTGCTGCTTGCGCCCCTGATGGCTGTTCTGGTTGCGTGCGTGGTTGTGCTTTCCGGCTGCGGAGGTCCTTCGGTTGAGGAGCTCATTACCGAGGATCTTACGACGCAGTTTGACGAGGTCAAGAACGGTGGCGACGACTTCCTCGCCGGCCTGGAAGAGGCCTCGGGCGACGAGTTCGAGCAGCTGGGCATCGATCCCAAGGAGTACGCCAAGAGCTATCTCGAGGGCTTTGACTACAAGATCGGCGACGTGACGGTCGACGAGGACAAGGGCACCGCGACTGCCGAGGTCACCATTACCTGCAAGTCCATGAACCAGATCGTTGAGGATTTTGCCACCCAGTACCAGGAGAAGGTCACCGCGCTCGATTCGATGCCTTCCGATGACGAGCTATACAAGATGGCCGGTCAGGTTATGGTCGATGTGACCAAGGCTGCTAAGACCAAGGACACCACGGTCACCTTCAAGTACTCCTG
>CABSBA010000029.1 GCA_902475825.1 uncultured Collinsella sp.
GACAACAAGAAGCTGTTGGAGAAGACCAAGCAGTATAACTGGGGCAAGCGCGAGGCTGAGCCCGTGTTTCCCGAGTTTGATTTTCAATCGCTTTCTTACGGACTCGTTTTCTTTGCGTTGGCGGGGGTCTTTGAATACGGTAGGGTATTGCAGGAAGATGCAGACGAGATTCTCTAGGGGGTGGCACGGTGCCGATTGTTATGCGTCTTGACCGCGTGATGGCGGACCGTAAAATCTCGTCGCAGGAACTTGCCGAAATCATTGGAATATCGCCTGTTAATCTGTCTCGAATTAAAACGGGAAGACTCAAGGGGATCCGCTTTTCTACACTTCAAGCAATGTGCGAGGCTCTTCATTGCAAGCCCGGCGACATCATCGATTGGATGGATGATGACGAGTACGCCGCAGCATTTGGTAAGTCGGACGGAACAATGCGTTAAAATACCTGCTCAGTTGTGTGGTTTTGTGCTGGGAGGCGTTTGTGGGCAAGGCTAAGGCTAAGGCGAAGAAAAAGACGACGGGGGCGCGGGCTAAGCGCGATCGTCGTCGGAAGCTTGCGACCGAAGCTCCCGCGTCTGCCGAGGAACTGCTGGCAAGCGTGCCGGGACTCGACGCGCTGCAAGATGTCCCGGCGTTTGGCGACCTGCCGGTTGACGATGCTCAGCAAGCAGCATTTGACGACTTTTGCGCTCGGGCCGAGGAGCCCGAGCAGATGCAGCTTGGTGCCGTGGTGCGCCTGGATCGTGGGTTTCCGCTGGTGGCGACTGCCGACGATACCTTTCGTGCCGAGCATGCCGTGGGGTTTGCCAAGTCGCGTGGCGAGGATGAGGTTCTGCTGCCCGCCGTGGGTGACCGCGTGGCGGTGCGCCGTGCGCCCGGGCATGACATGGGCGTGATCGAGTGCGTGCTGCCACGCCGCACGAGTTTTGAGCGTTGGCGCGGTCGCGCTCGCGGTGATCGTCAGGTACTTTGCTCCAACGTGGATAGCGTGCTGATCGTGCAGGCGCTCGGCGCCGGCGAGGTGCTGCTCGACCGCGTGGCGCGCTCGCTGGTGTTGGCGCTCGACTGCGATGCCGAGCCGGTGGTGGTGCTCACCAAGGCCGACCGCTGCGACGCCAATGAGCTCGAGCGCGATCTGGACCGCGTACACCGCTTGGTGGGTCCGGATGTGCGCGTAATCGTGACATCTTCTGCCGAGGGCCGTGGCCTGGACGAGGTTCGCGCCTGCGTTCCCGCTGGGAGCTGCGCCATGATCCTGGGTGAATCGGGTGCCGGCAAATCGACGCTGCTCAACGCACTGTTGGGCCACGATGCGTTGGCTACCGGCGGCGTGCGTGAGCGCGACGACCAGGGTCGTCACACCACGGTCGCGCGCGTGATGGTGGTACTGCCGGGCGAAGCCGGCGTGATCGCCGATGCGCCGGGCTTGCGCAGCTTGCCGCTTGTGGGGCATGAGCGGGGTTTGGCGCGTGCGTTTCCCGAGATCGTCGAGGCGTCGCGCGCGTGCCGGTTTGGCGATTGCACACACACCCATGAGCCGGGTTGTGCCGTTCGCGAGGCCGAGGACGCGGGACAGATTGACAGCCTGCGCCTGGAGACGTTCCAAAACTTGGCGTCATCCATGCGCGTGAGTGCACAGATGCTCGATCCCGATGTCCATCTGTAATTGAATCTACCTATGACAGCCGTCTCCCAACGGTACGGGAGGCGGCTTTTTTGCTGTTGATGCACCCTTAAACGTGCATTTTGCCGACGTGCTGACCAAAACCTTGCCACGAGCTTGACGGGCCGGTCAGCTTTTGGTCGGCAATTGGTTTGACACTCAAAACCAAGACTGCGATTGCGCCGCTTTGCGCCCTGGTCGCCCAGACAATGGTGGTACGGGCATTTGCCCGGCACCGCCATGAGAGGAGCGGCCGTGAACAAGAGCAAGCGCATCGCCATCAGTCTGGTCGCGGGCGTACTTGCCGCGGCGCTCTGCATGGTCTACGGCTCGTCGATCCGCTCGCAAGCCGAGCAGGCCCAGGCCGAGACTTTGGCAAAATACGGCGGCGACCGCGTTGAGGTGTGCGTCGCGGCGCGCGATATCGATGCGGGCGAGACCCTCGACGAGACCAATGTCATAACCCAGGAATGGCTGGCGAGCCTGCTGCCGCGCGATGCGGCGACCGAGCTGCGCCAGGTGCGCGGCGACGTGACGACCTCGCGCATCCCTAAAAATGCCGTGATTTGCGATGTCTACACCAAGGCCGAAAGCCACAAGCTCGAGGTGCCCAAAGGCAAGGTTGCCGTTTCGGTGGCGGTCGATGCCGAGCACTCGGTCGGCGGCGCCACGGGCGTGGGCAGCTATGTGGACGTGTACGTGCAAAAAGATGGCGTGACCGATCGGCTGTGCGGCGCGCGCGTGATCGATACCAGCGAAGTGGCCGGCGCCACGCGCGAAGGCAAGATCGAATGGGTGACGCTGGCGGCCGACCCCGAAGACGTTAAGGAATTGCTGGGGGCCTCGGGCAAGGGGACGGTCAGTTTGACGATTCCCGCCACGGTGCGCGGCAAAAAGAGCGGAGGCGACGAGTGATGAAGGCGATCTGGCTTGCATGCTGCGCGTGTGGTGATTACGGATTGCTGCAGCGGGAAGTCGAGGGTCGCGATGCGGGCGCGCAGGTGCTTCGCGTGGGCGACCTGGATGGGCTGGTGTCCATGGCGCGGGCGTTTCCGTCGCGTCGCGGGGCGGCGATTATCGCGGCAGCCCTGTTCGATGCCGAAGACGTGCGAAAGACTGTTGCACGCCTGACGGCCGAGGGCCGTGTGAGCCGCGTGGTCGTACTGATAGAGACGCTCGATCCTTCGGATATCGAGGGGCTGTTTCGCGCGGGGGCGACCGAGGTTATCGCTGCGCGCAGCATATGCGGCAACGGGCGCGCGGGCGAGGGAACGGTTGATTACGACCGGTGTCTGACGATTGAGCCCGATGCTTTTGTTGATAGGGAACCCGGGGCGCCTCGCGCTACAAGAGGCCCGCGTGTTGATGATTGTGGAAAAGCGGAAGCCGAGCATGGTCGGTGCCCCCGGGATCCCCTTGCATACGATGATGCCGGAGAGCCGGTGCCGTATGGCGAGGAGCTTCTGGCTGTAGATATGGGATACGTGCATGGCGTGAGCCTGGTCGATGAGCTCGACGAGGTTGAGGGGCTTGCCGGGAACGACAATGTTCGTGCCGATGCGGCCGTGAAGTCTCCAGACTCGGCCCCGCGGGCCGATCAACCTGCCATGCCGGCTTGGGCGCAGCATATGAGCGCTGCCGGGGAGACGGGAACGTTGCCGCCCGTGTCGGCGCCGCCTGCCCCCACGCCGCCGGCGGATGCCGCCGCCCCGTCGCATCGAGCCCCGGTTGTCTGCGCCGTCTCGGGTTCGGGCGGTTGCGGCAAGTCGACGATCGTCGCCACCATGGCGCACGCGGCGTCGCTGCTGGGCCTGCGTGCCGCCGTGCTCGACTTGGACCTGATGTTTGGAAACCTTTACGACCTGTTGGGTGCCGATGCCCCGCATGACATGGCGACGCTTATCGAGCCATCGGCTGCGGGTGCACTTGCCGAATCGGACATCGTGGCCGCCTCGATGCGTGTTGCCCCGGGTGTCACGCTTTGGGGCCCGGTCGCCGCGCCCGAACAGGCCGAGCTCATGGCGCGCCCGGTGGAGCTGCTGCTCGACGTCTTGCGCCGCGAATCCGACGTGGTGCTTGTCGACACCTCGGTCTTTTGGGGCGACGCCGTGGCGGCCGCAGTGGCGGCAAGCGACCGCTGCCTGGTCGTGGGCGATCCATCGGTGTCGTCTGCGACGTCCGCGGCGCGCGTCATCGAGCTGGCGAGCCGTGTGGGCGTGCCGCGTACGCGCATGAGCGCCGTGTTCAACCGGTTCGGCGCGCGCGGCGCCGACGAGGATGTCGCCATGCGCTTTGAGATTACCTGTGCGTTAAGCTCCAAGATCCGCATCGCCGACGGCGGGCAGGACTTGGCGGCGCTCATGGCATTCGGCCGTGCTGACGAAGCGGTGGGCCAGACCAGCGCTTTTGCCACCAGCGTGCGCGAAGCCACGCGCGAGATGCTCGTGGAGCTGGGCTGCGCCATCGGTCCCTGGAGTGACATGGTCACCGACCGCGCGACGCGCACCGAGCGCCCGCGCATCCGTCTTCCCTGGTCGCGCGAGGGTGATTCGCGATGAGCTTGCAAACAAGGATTAAGGCGGCCGGCGCGGCCGCGGCGACAGTGCCTGTTGACGCAGGGCGCCACCGTGCCGTCAAGCGCCGCACCAAGCGCGCCGTGATGGACCGCATGGGCTATGACGAGGTGGCGCGTATCAGCGCATACATCGATCCGGCGCGCGCCCGCTCGGAATTGCGTCCTGCGGTGGAGGCGGCGCTCAACGTGGAGGAGGCGACCGACCTGGCGACGCCCGAGCGCGAGACCATCATCGATGAGATCCTGGACGACGTGGTGGGCCTGGGCCCGCTGCAGCCGCTCATCGAGGACGACACCGTCACCGAGATCATGGTCAACGGCTGCCGATCGGCTTTCTTTGAGCGCGGTGGCGTCTTATATCCCATCGAGCATGCGTTTGAGGATGACGAGCAAATCCGCGTGCTCATCGACCGCATCATCTCGCCGCTGGGCAGGCGCATCGACGAGCGCAGCCCCATCGTCAACGCACGCCTCAAGACGGGCTATCGCGTCAACGCGGTGATTCCGCCTGTGGCGATCGATGGGCCAATTCTCACCATCCGCAAGTTTTCAGACCGCATCTGTTCGTTGGACGAGCTTGTGGGCCTGGGGTCGCTACCGCTTTGGTATGCACAGCTGCTGTCGTGCGCGGTATCGCTGCGTCAGGATCTGGCGGTTGCAGGTGGCACGGGGTCGGGCAAGACCACACTGCTCAACGCGCTATCGTGCGAAATATCCACCGGCGAGCGCATCGTGACGATCGAGGACTCCGCCGAGCTCAAGTTTGCGCATCACCCGCATGTGGTTCGCCTGGAGGCGCGCGAGGCTTCAATTGAGGGCGAGGGCGCGGTGACAATCCGCGACCTGGTGACCAACGCCCTGCGCATGCGTCCCGACCGCATCGTGGTGGGTGAGGTGCGCGGTGCGGAATGTTGCGACATGCTGCAGGCCATGAACACCGGGCACGATGGGTCGCTCACCACGCTTCATGCGGGCACCGAGCAGGAGACCGTGGTGCGTTTGACGCTGCTTGCGCGCTATGGCATCGACCTGCCGAGCGAGCTTATCGAGGAGCAGATTGCGATGGCGCTCGACGGCATCGTGATGTCCGAGCGCCATGCGGACGGCAGGCGTTTCGTGTCCTCCTATTCGGGGGTGCGACGCGGCGCATCAGGCGGCGTGGAGCTTGAGCGCTACGTGACGTTCGATGCCGCCACGCGCGCCTGGACGCTCGATCGCGAGCCTCCGTTTATCGCAGAGGGCCTGCGCTCGGGAACGCTCACGCAAGAGGAGGTGGACGAGTGGAGATCGTTGTGTCCCTCGTCGTAGGGGGTTTGACGGGGCTTTCTGCCGCGGTGGCGTGCGGGGCGGAGCCTCGTGCGCCGCGCGTGCCGCCGGCGGAGCTGGCCCGTCATACGCTTGAGTCGGTGGCCGAGAAACTGCCGCGCGAGCTGGTAGAAAACGACCTGCTAAAAAAGACTGCCCGCTCCTGGGCGCTGCTGATTCCAGCACATCGCCTTGGCCTTGTCATCGAAGATGATGAGGCGCGCCTGGCATGCTTGCTGCTGTCGAGTGGCGTCTGCGGCATTGTCCTGACTGTCGTATCGCTGTCGCCTATCGGCTTTGTTCTGGGGCTGCTCGCGCCGTTTGGCGTAGGCGCCGCTCGCGACACTTTCGACCGTCGCCGCGAGCAACACGATGTGGAAGAAGCCATGCCCGAGGCCTTTACGGCGCTCTCCATGTCGCTCGCCTCGGGTCATTCACTGGCCCAGGGCATGAGGTTTGTGGGAACTCACGCGCAAGAGCCGGTGCATACCGAGTTTTTGCGCGTGGCGGCGGCGATCGACTGCGGCGTCTCGGCGACTGATGCGTTGGATGACCTACTCGACCGCATCGATGCCCCCGGCCTTTCGCTTGTCACTTTGGCGCTCAAGGTGTCGCAGCGAACCGGTGCCCCGCTCGCCGACCTGTTATCCGAGGCGTCGAACATGGTGGGGGAGCGCATTGAGCTCAAGCGCCGCTTGGACGTCAAGACATCGCAGGCTCGTATGTCGGCACACATGGTCTCGGCGATGCCGGCGGGTATGTGCGCGGTGCTGGTGCTGCTTTCGGCCGATTTTCGCCGCGGCCTTGCAACGCCGGCGGGTGCCGGTGCCGTGGTGCTGGGACTTGCTCTCAACGCCGTCGCCCTGGTGGTCATCCGGCGCATTATGCGGGTGGAGCTATGAGCGCCCTGGTCGGGGCCGCGGCGTGCCTGTGCGTGTTCAGCGTGTTTGTCGCGACGGGTTTGGAGCGTGCGGATGCACACGAGATCGCCCAGGTCTGCAAACACGAGGCGCTGCTGGTTGTTGCGGCCGCCCAATCGGTAACCGATGCCCTGACAGCACGGTTGAAAGGCATGTTCGGCACGGGTGGTACGGCGCAGGTGTCGCTTGGCGAGGTGTCCGAGATGATCGACGTGGTGCGTCTGGGGCTTTCGGCTGGCCTTTCGTTCGATGCGGCGCTTGAGGTTTTTTGCGCCAATCGCCGATCGACGTTGGCGCTCCGCCTTGAGCGAGCCTGCATGGCGTGGCAGGTGGGCGTGGGGACGCGCGAGGACGAGCTTCTGGCGGCCGCGCGCGATCTAGATGTGCGGGCGCTCGAGACCTTTGCCATTACGGCGGGGCAGGCGCTTGCCCTCGGTGCCCCGCTTGCCGAGACGCTGGCGGCTCAAAGTCGCGAGATTCGCGCGGCGCATCGCGCTGCGGTCGAGCGCGAGATCGAGCGCGCGCCGGTCAAGCTGCTGATTCCCACCGGAACGCTCATCTTGCCGGCGTTGCTTCTGTCCATATTGGGCCCGCTGCTGGGAGCAGGCGGGATGATGTAGGGAGGAATACATGAATACGATGACTGACGTTGCTGGCAAGGTCTGGAGCTGGGCGTTTTGCCAGTCAATTCACGCTCGCCAGCGTGCCGAGGAACTGCTGCGGGAGGAGAGCGCGCAGGGCACCACCGAGTACGCCATCCTGGTCGGTGTGCTCGTGGTGATCGCTATCATTGCCATCGTCGCATTTAAGGGCAAGGTCCAAGATCTATGGAGCGCTATCAGCGAGGGCATCAACAGCCTGTAGAGGGCGCCCGTCCCGTCGGCGCGTTGCTGGTGCTCGCCTGTGCGGTCGTGGCAGTGGCAGTGGCGGTTTGGGGGCTTAACGCAGCGCGGCAACAACGTTTAGGGGCTGCCGCGGATGCGGGATCGGGTTCGGCGGCGGCGTCTCAAATAGACGATGCGCGAGACGCGGACGATGCGAATGCCGCCGTCACGGCGCAAACGTTCTTGCAAGCACTCGACGAGCGAGCGGACGCTGCAACGGGTTCATCTGCAAACAATGCCGTCGCTGTTCGTCTCGCATGGTCCGAGTGCCGACCGATGACCGAAGCGGCGGCGGATATGCTGCGTTCCTATCGCGAGGTGCCCACGGCGCAACTTGCTCTGAGCGGCTATCTCGACATCAAGGGCAACGTGTGGGGCGCCATCGTGCGTGACGGACGCGGCTGGGTCGATATGGTGACGGTTGCCGCGGATGCTGGTGATACTTCGTGTCGCCTGCGCGTGGTCCGCCTGACCCCGCAGACAACGAACTCAAAGGAGGGGTCGTGAAATGCATGACGTCCTGCGCGAGGAATCTGCCCAGGCAACGGTCGAATACGCCATCGTCACGGTGGCGCTGCTTTCCATCGTGCTGGCGATCGCGGGGCTTTGGCGTGCCGGTGCCGATGGGCGCTTGGCGGCGCTGGTCGAGCGGGCGGCGTCTCACGGCGTCACTTCGACATCGGTTGTCGACGCTGCTGCGGGTTCTAAGGACATCGTGCTGTATTGATGCCATGCGCGAGGACCGGGCGCAGTCTACGGTCGAGGCGGCATTCCTGCTGCCGACGTTTCTGACGCTCGTCCTGTTGGCGCTGCAGCCGGTGTGCCTGCTCTACACACGCGCGGTCATGGAGTCTGCCGCCGCCGAGACCGCGCGGCTCATGACCACGACGACGGTGGGGGATGACGAGGATATTAAGGAGTTCGCCCGCCGCCGTCTTGCCGCGGTTCCCGACGTTTCGATTTTCCATGCCGGCGGGCCCCTGTCGTGGGATATCGAGTTGGGGCGGTCCGATGCCGGCGGCGTCTCGTCCGTTTCCGTTACCGGCGAGGTTAAACCGCTGCCTGTGATCGGTGCGTTTGTGCAGGCTATGGGTAGTGCAGGCCAAAACGGCTATGTCGAGCTTAGGGTCGACGTCTCGTATCGATCACGTCCCGAGTGGCTGGAGGGAGACTATGATTCATGGATTGCTGCATGGGATTAAGCGCTGCCTGTTGAGGGTGACGAGGGGGCTTGCGGGCCGTTGCCGACCGCGTGCTCGCTGCAAGCGAGGCGGCTTTATGGGTCGAGCCGGGATCGACCTGTTTATCGAAGACGGTGCCTATACCACACTCTCCTCTGCGGTGGTCATCTTGGTGGTGCTCACGCTACTGTTTTCGTCGACGGCGGCGATATGGAGCATGTCGCGCGCGGGGGATACCCAGGTGGCTGCCGATAGCGGCGCGCAGGCAGGCGCCAATGTGGTGTCGTCCTATCACACGGCTGCCACGGTGGTTGATGCGAGCATCTTGAGTCTGGGGCTGGCGGGGTTTGCCACGATCGGGACGGGCCTGGTCGCCATCCTCATCCCGGGTGCTGAACCAGTTGCCGGCAATATGGTCGACACCGGGATTGAGATCATTAAAACACGCAATAAGTTTGCCAAGAGTGCATCTGAGGGCCTGCAGAAAATCGAGACGGCTCTACCGTATCTGGTCGCTGCGCGAGCTACGCAGGCCGTGTCGGCGCAGGATACCGAGGGTGCGACCTATACCGGTACGGCGCTTGCCGTGCCCAGGACGTCCGAGTCGGATTTCGTTGCGCTCGAGGGTTCCGAGATCTTGACCGATGTGATTAAAGACACATCGAAAGATCTGGAACGCGCAGCAGATGAGTTGCAGAAGGCCTCGGAGGAGACGGCGAAAGCAAAAGAGCGTGCCTGGCTTGCGGATTGCGGCGGGTCGGATCCGGCTTCGGTCGGCAGCCGCTCATGCATGTGGGAACGCGCGAAGAGCCTGGCAAAGCTATCGGATATTGAGAATCCGCACAAAGCCTCGAGTATCACGTGGGAGCCGCAAGTGGCACTCGATCGCGCGAGGGCCTACTATCACCAGCGTCTGGCAGACGAAAAACCACAGGGTTCAAGCGTCGAGACGAAGGCGGAGTCGGCGGCGCGCAAGGCGTTTTACACCTATGCGAGTACAGAGGTCAATCGC
This sequence comes from uncultured Collinsella sp., assembly GCA_902475825.1. Taxonomy (GTDB): domain Bacteria; phylum Actinomycetota; class Coriobacteriia; order Coriobacteriales; family Coriobacteriaceae; genus Collinsella. The sequence goes on from CABSBA010000029.1 coordinate 9,541, forward strand.
GCATATGTAACCGAGGACGGAGATGAAGTCGCTTCCTATATCCCGCTGTTGCCGCGCAACACTGACGAGGTGCGAGCGACGGAACTCTATACCGATGCGGTGTGGCCAACCAGTGCCCATGATGGCAAAACGTATCTGCATTATGGAACGAGCTGCCCCAACTATAAGAAAGGGACGCCAGGCGGGCTAGCCTCGGTCGCTGCTTATGACGGGCAGGACAAATGCAACAGATGCCATTTTGGTGTTTCGTCGCTCGGCGCCGTTGCGGCTCCTTCGACTTCTATCGAAAACGGCTTCGAGTACCACTTTGATCGATTCAAAGACGCCCTGGAGAAATACGTCGAATGCCGCAACAAAGAGCTCGAGCTCATGCGCCAGACCGAGGACGAGGCTGACCGTGCGGGCAATGCGTTTGACGAGGCCATTAAAGCGCTTTCGGGCGAGCGCCCGCGTATCGCTCCGCCCGGTCGCAACGGCGTGGTTGCCTTTGCGGTTTCGGGTGCCATCTCGAGCCCCGATGAGCTCAACTCTTCGTTTAACACGACAGTCAGGCTTGGCGATCGCGGCGCGATCTCTGCTGCGGTGCTGGCGCCCGATGACGCGACGGCGCAGAACAACGTTCTCTCGCGGTTTTTCTCGACGCTGGAGGAGCGTTCGGGTGGCGTTGCCGGTGTACTCGATGGCGTCATGGATGTTTGGGGACGGCTTCTTGTGGGATACGGAGACATCCAGGGCTCGGCCGACGAGCTTATGGATGAGATGATCGATGACCTGGGAGGGAACAGTGGCGCGCTGGGCTCCATTGCGTCGTGGCTCGGCGATACCGTTTCAACGTCCGTGGCGGCGCTGGGCTTGGAGCCGTGCGACTTGCGCCTACGAAAGCCGGTGCTGACCGACACCGCCAATGTCATCAAGAGCCCGGGGTCTGACATCACAGGTCTTTCTAAAGTGCAGGACAAGCTACGAAGTATTCCGCTGGGCGTGACCGACCCCAAGGCGCTTTGCGAGGCGCTGGAATATCAAGTCGAGCGCACTATCAGCGGTGCGGTGTTCACGCTAGCGGAGATTCCGCTGCCCGGCGGCGGTTCCATCCCGCTTACCGTCGATGTTGCCACGCTGGCGGGTGCCCTGGGCGGTGGGTCGTAATGGGCATCCGCAAACGCCTGCGCGAGGAGCGCGCCCAGGCGACGGTCGAGATGGCCGTGGTCACGCCCGTCCTGCTGGTTCTGGCGCTTATCGTGTACAACGTCATGATCTTTGCCGGTGCGGTCGCACGCTTCGACCGCGTGGTGCCCGATATCGTGCTAGCGCATGCCGTGGCGCCGAGCGGGGAGGGCGATGGCGGCTCCATCGATGCCTCCGCGACCGTTCAGGCTCAGATCCAACATGCCATGGAAGGCTATGACTTGCAGATCGAGGTCTCAAGCAAACAGGGTGCGACGACATCGGATGGCGGTCTGCTTTCGCTTTCCGGCACGTTTAGGACCTATACCTGCACCATGCGCTACGAGCCGTGGCCGAGCTCGCCCAGCATCGCCGGCGTTTCGCTGGGGGCACCGGCACAGTTGTCGCACGAGCGCGCAGTGACAGTCGACCCGTGGCGTCCGGGGGTGGTCACGTGAACGCGGTCTCATCCTATATTGCCTACGCGCGGGCGCTCAGCAGGCTGGGTTGGACGCCTGCGGAGTTTGTGGTGGCGGAGTCGTTTGCCGTGCGCCTGCGTGGCGTGCTGGGGCGGTCGCCGATTGCCGCCAACGGGTTGCCGCTCGTCATGGCGTTTCCACGCTGCTCTTCGGTCCACACCTGCTTTATGGCCTATCCCATCGACATTGCCTTTATCGATCGAAACGGCAACGTCCTCGCGCACTACGAAAACGTCCGTCCTTGGCGCATGTGTTCCTGTCCCGGTGCCTGGGCGGTGCTGGAACGCCCTTCAATCCTCGCTACACCTCCCGCCCTCCAACAAGTGCCGGCGTAAGAATTGGCGACAGCGGACTTTCGTCATACGAAATTGGGTAAGATGGAGGAGAAGGTGCATGGATGTTGAGATCCATCCGAACGCCAAAAAACACTTGACGGAAAAGCAGGTGCTTGGTGCCTGGTTTGCGGTTACTGAGTGCATTCGCCGCGAGTCGGAGGACGAGCCGCCGAGATGGCTTGCCATTGGATGGCTTCCAGATGGTCGAAGTGTGGAACTTGTTGCGGTCGAACTAATTCGTGGATGGCTCATTATTCATGCCCTGTCTCCGGTTCAGAAGAAATTCTGGCAAGAGATCGAGCGAGCTCGGCAGAGGGGTCGATGATGAGCAGGGCGTATACGGCT
>CABSBA010000030.1 GCA_902475825.1 uncultured Collinsella sp.
AAATGACTCGGGCGGCTGTACTCCGCACAGCTCGACCATGGCGGGCAGCCAAAGGGTTGCGGGCAACTCGCTCAGACACGATGCGCTTCTGGCAGCGCCAACGTTATTCGAGATCTTTTTGACAGATTTAATGAGTGCGCGCAACTCGTTGGGCAGCAGCTTAAGGCCGTCGCCGTCGAGCCATTCCCGCAGCTCGCAATCTGCCCAGCCGGTGCTCAACGGTTGGGCCGTGGCATCGCGCTCGGCAATGCCGGCATCGAACATAAACGTCAGTCCGGCCTTGCCCGTCCCGTCTAGAAGCTCGTCGTGGCGGATGCCCACAAGCTGCGCGCCGACCTGCAGCCCGTTGGTGAGCGTGACACGCTTGGTACATGGATAGGGGATATGCCCGTTGTCATCGAGCAGATGGTAGCGCTTGGCAATCTCGCGCGCCTCGCTACGGGTCTCGGCGGCCTTAATCTTGAGCGAAATCTCCTGAAGCTGATCCCAGGTGTAGTCGTCAAGTGAACCGCGGATGCCGTCCAGGTAGTCGGGGATGCCAAAGCCATGGGTTGCCGCCCCGATAACGCCAAGCCCCGCAACGGCTGCGACAACGCCACCGATAATAAAGCGGCGACGGGTCATGGCATCGTGCCGGGCCTGCTCCAGGATCTCTCGCGCTCGCTCGCCGGCGACATCGACCTTAAGGTGCGTACCGGAGTCGATGTCAATTGCGGCGTCACTGCCCGCGCCCTCGCGGCCCTCGGATTCGGCATCAGTGAGGTATGCCGAGAGCACTTCGAGCATCTGCTGCTCGGTGGGACGATCGCACTGCTCGACTGAGATGCCTTTCATGATGATTTGGACGAGTGCCTCGTCGTCACTGCATCGCGGCTCGAGCGGTGCCGGCTTGGTCTTGGTCTTTATGAGGTAGAACGAGCCGGTTGCCGCGGCACCCGTCGACTCGACATCGAACGGTTTACGACCGCTGTAGAGCTGGTACAGAATGCTCGATAGCGCGTAGACGTCGATGGCGGGCGAGCGGCGAAGGGCCGCGATGCCTTCGATATCCTGCGTGAGCATCTCGGGCGCGGCGTATGCGGGTGTGGCAAAGCGCCAGATGTCGGAGCGCCGGGTGATCGTGTCGTCGCCGAGGGCAATGGTCGCGGAGCCCATGTCGATGAGACAGGGGTCAAAGGAGCAATCGGCGATCTGCTGCTCGAGCGTTCGGCTGGTGGTACGGAACATGATATTGGCGGGCGACAGGTCGCGATGGACGACCGGATTCACGAGCCCCTGGGTCATCAGGAGTGCGCGAAGCACGGCGTTTCCGACGGCGGCCACCATCTGGGTGGTTAGCCCGCCCGAGGCATGGTGCGGAAGCAAGGGCAGCGCCTGCTTGAGCGAGGTGCCCTCGACCCACTCCATGAGGATGAGCGGGTCGTCCTCGCACGATCCATAGCCATAGACGCGCGGAAATCCGCGCAGGTGCGAGACGGTGCACAGATGACGGTACTCCTCGAACAGCGCGGCGGTGTTAGCTAGGTGTGCAGCCGCTTGCTCGGCGGAGCGATCGGGGGCTTGGTCGGAAAGGATGGCGTTGTCCTTGAGTAGCTTGACGGCAAAGACCTCGCCGTTCGTGTTGGTCGCGCGCAGCACGTGCCCGATATTGCCGTCGTCGCGGTATGCCGTCTGAAGAATAAGCGTCATAAACCGTCGCTTGGCATCATCCTCGGCGCTGGGGTCGACTGCCACGGCGGTATCGAACGTGTCGAGACGGATAAGTTTGTCGCCAGGGGCGGTGTTGGTGGTATCCAAGGCGTTCCTTCGTTTGGTGGGGCCGCGTGCTCACACCGAGAACGCGATTATCGATTAAAGCCCATGATAGACGTGTTTGCCGATAAGCTGACTCGTATTGCTATTTATAGTGCAGTGTGCAACGTAAATGATATAAGACGAGTGACACCTGTTTTCCCACGTCTCTACGCGCTAGTCCACAATAACGAGAAACGTTGTATAGAGACCCAGATGAAGTCTGTCGCTGTTGGCGATTTCCACGGGGGGATAGACTTTGCCGGGCTCTCGTTGGTCGCGGGGCGGCTCGATTACGATATCGCCGTCGCCCGCACCCGATTCGAGCACCGTGCCGTTGGTCGATCCAAGGCCCTGGGCGTACCAGTGCTCACCCTCAAGCCAAATGCGAAGATGCTCGCGCGATGCATCGGCGCCCACATCGGTGATGCTGGGCGAGGTTTTGGGCAAAGAACCAATCACGGTGCCGCGCGGATCGCGTGTGAGGGGATGGATTTGCATGTCGACGCAGTTGTCGGCATGCGTCCTGAGCAGACCGAGGTTGGGAGCGACGGCGCGCGGCTGATCCAAGCTGCTCAAAAAGCCTCGGCCGACGGTGGTCTCGGTGGTGCCAAAGTGCCCGCCCGTCTTGCTGTCGCAAAAGCGCTCGACGGTGGCCACGCCTTGAGCGGGGTCGGCAAGTGCGCCCGTTGCCACAAAGAGCATCAAGAAGAGCGTGCTTTTTTCGCGGGGGCTGTGGTCATCGGAGCTGTTGATACGCCCCAAGGCATTGGCGTAGAGGCGGTCGTCGAGGTCATAATCGGCGAGAATCGACATCATCGCTTGAGCCGCCGGGCCGCTGTAATGCTCGGATATTTCCTGATAGGCACGATCGCCTCCGCCGAGCTTGTTGCCGATGGCGGCGGCAAGGTTAAGCGTGGAGACGGTAAGGTCATTGTAGATACCTGGCGCACACTGATCGGGCTCGCGGTGGACGATGTAGCGAGTGAGGTACGAGCGGTTGGTAGAGCATTTGTCGAGCAAGGTACTGCCTGCATACGAATTGCCGTTAATGAGCATTCGCGCAATCTCGAGATGCTTGAGACCGCCGAACGATCGGATGTCGTTGTAGAGGACCGAGCACGGTGTTTCCGCCGCCATGGCTGCCTCCCCAGATAACTTTAATGACGTACTGCGAACATGATAGGAAATGGCTACGCTCAAAGCGTACCGACTCGAAAAATGTTGCGCAACGCTTTGCATGACTATTGAGACATTATAGGGCATATACATCAAGTTGCAGGATGGCTGCAAACGACACATTTTGAGAGGTTGTGCCCTATGGAATGCCCTAATTGCGGTGCATTATTGCCCGATGACGCTAGTTTTTGCTCTGAGTGTGGATCGCCTCTTGCCGCGCCCTCGCCGACTGCGTCCGCTCCCGAAGATCCCTACACTACGCCCCAGACCGTGTCACAGAGCCCTGCCTTTTCTTGGCGCGACGGCGAGGCCGCTACGGCGGCAACGGTGGAACTGCCTAAGGCGGATACTGCCTCGAAAGCAGACGAGCAGCCGGTGACGGCCCCCGGCGCGTCTGAGCCCGCTGTGCCCGAATCCGATCCGGACGCCACGCGTGTAGTCGATCCCTTGTCAGACTTTGGCACTACGATCGAGGATGCGGAAACTGAGCCTGCCTACCATGCCGATCTTGGGTCAACGTCGCTCAGCGAGAAAGAACAGCTCGAGCAGGACCGCGAGAGCCTCAAGACGGCCAAGGCCGAGTACAAGCTAGCACGCAAGCGCCTGGGTAAGTCGTATGCGCCCGCCATCGCCGCCGGCGTTATTGTCGTTGCCGCCTTGTGCGCGGGAACCGGCTGGGCGGGCTATTCATATGGTTTGGCTCATCCGCAAAATACGGAGCAGATTCAAAAGCTCAAGAAGCAGCTTGAATCTTCCAAGGACGAACTCACAAAAACGCAAGACGAGCTTGATCAGACAAAGTCCGACCTTAAGGATGCCAAGGCGGAGCTCAAGACCGCAAGCAAGAACAGCGAGGACGCCAGCTCCGATGCCAAGGACTCTTCCACGACGGGCAATGCAACCTCGTCGACCTCTGGTAGCACAGCGAAGATCGACATCGATAAGCCCACGAGCTTTGCCAACACCACGTGGCGCGGGACACTCAAAGAGACGGACGGCTCTTGGGGCCATACTTGCTACGGCGGAAGTAAGAACGACCTGGTGATCGTTTTCAAGAGCATCAGTGATTCCGGTCAGGTAGTCGCAGACATTTCGGCTACGCTTCATGCGCACGATACCTACAATGCCGAAAAAACTATCGACCACTCCGACGGCGATGACTACCGCACTTACACGGACGTCACCGGTACGTTTGTTAAAAACAAGGGCTTTGAGTTCTCACTTCCCGTCGATGAGGAGGACTGCGACCTTACGGTTACGGGTGTTCCTAAAAAGAAGAACGGCAAGTACTACCTGGATACGGAGGTCGTTTCGAGGGACTCTGCCGTCAACATGGGAACGAGCATCACGGATTCCTTTGAGCTTTTGATTTCCTAGTACCTCGTATTGTCAGCGTGCGATGCATGGGGGCGGTTCCATTTGCTGACCTTGGTTTTACTGCCGGCTAAAGCATGCCGGCAGATGCGAGGACGAGTATGACCACGATTGCTACCAGGGCAGCAATCATCATCGTGAGTGCTATCGAGCGTTGACGTTTGACGGCAAGGCGCGCGCGACGCATGGACTCGGCGCTGCGGACCGTCTCGGTGGATGGGGTTGGTCGAGACACGGGCTGCGCGCTTGCAACCGTCCGGGCGGGGACGGTGGCGTCCGCCCGCACGGTAGCGCTGCCGCGATCCGTCACGGGCCGGCGCTTTCGCGGAGCACCCGTACGGGCGAAGGGCTCAAGGCGTGCCGCGAGTTCATTTGCCGAAGGACGAGCATCTTGCGATACCGCAAGACAAGCCATAATCGCGTTGACCAAGCCCTGCTCGCGGGGAGTTGCGGGCGTAAGGGGTTGCGGCTGCACGGTGCGCTTGAGGCGCGCGTGGTCTCCGGAGCGCCTGAGCTCTGCCTCAAAGGGCGCGTGTCCGCAATAAAGCTCGTAGAGGATGCTTCCCAGCGCATAGATGTCGACGGCGGGATTGTCACGCGCACCGGGGTCGGCCTTAAACCGCTCCAGCATTTCGGGTGCCGCGTATGCCGGCGTGGCACCGCGAAAAGCGTTGACGTCGACGGTAAAGGAAAAGTCCGGTTTAACGAGCTTGGCACTGCCCATATCGATCAGGCAGATGTCAAAATAGCCACTCGAGACCTGCTCCTCGAGCGGGATGCGATCGTGACGCAGCATGATGTTGCGCATGGAGAGGTCGCGGTGGACAAAGGGCGTGTCGAGCGATTGCGTGGACAAGATGATCTTGAGTACGCTCAGACCCAGCGCGGCGACGATATCGCCGGGGCAGGTTTCAGCGCCATCGCTCAGAGCCGGCCGTGCATCAAGAAGCGAGACGCCGTCAACCCATTCCATGAGCAGCGCCGGGATTCCGTCTGCCGTGTAGCCAAAACCATAGACATCGGGAAAACCCCTTAGGTTGGATACGACGGAGAGCGTGCGGTACTCCTCTTCCAAAGTTTCCCGGTTGAGCTGTTCTTGCTCGGGCTGGGCATCGGGACGAGGCATCTTAAGCGCGAGCTCAAAGGAGCGATCGCCGCTCTGGACGCGGCGGACATAGGCGTTGCCGCCAAAGCCGCCCTTTTGCGGCGGGACGAGAAGCGTGCAGAAGCGACGCCGTGCCGCAGCCTGCTCGCGCTCGGAGAGCAGTGCTGGCGTATGAAACTTGACGAGGCGAACTTCTTCGTAAGATCCGGTCATGGCGCGCTTTCATCCTTTCTTCCATTAGCAGGATATGCGCTTGCCGCCGCCTTCTGTTGCGCAACATTGACAAATCCGCCGCTCGCCAATGTTGCGCAACAGAATCGCGCAAAGCGGCGGTAGAAATAGGTCAATTAAAGTCGGCAATCAGGGGAACGATATGAGCTATTCATTCAGCGCATCATATGGAATCACGCGGGAACAGTGGAACAAGATGACCACGCGAGAGCAGGATGAGTTTGTTTGGGCGCAGCGGAGCGAAGACCGGGAGCGGGAGCGCGCTGAGGCAGCCAGGGCCTTGGAGCGGGAACGCGTTGAGACGGCCATAGCCTTGGAGCGGGAGCGCGTTGAGGCGGCCATTCAGTCATATAAGAGCTCCCTGGCTGGGATAAAAGCCAAAACGCTTTCTAGGATTGAAGACACCGATGGTTCGGTTTCGGCATATTTTGATCGGTTGATCAATGCTCGTATCGAGGCTTTTTCCCAAGAGGCATTGGGCAATATGCCCAGTGGAATGCAAGCGGTAAACATGCGCTATGCCGAAACGGTTCGCGCTAAGATCCCGGCTTTGCTCGGGGAGATTAGCGCCCTGCTGCCCTCAACGGTTTCGGAAGCGCATAGAGAGCAGTTCGTTCAGCAGTCGCAAGCTCAACTTGAGGCTATCCAGACTGCTGAGCGGCTTCGCGCTCAGCATGTCGCGGAAATTACGAATTATGTTGTTGGTCCCGGCGGCGGCGTGGACCTGAAGAAGGCACTCCGTTACCTTACCGAATCAACGACCAGACAAGAGGAGGGGTCGCTCGAAGAAGCGGCTCGCGCGTTTGAGACTTGGGCGGGACGTGTTACGCCGCTTATGCAGGACGAAGCGCTCGATATTTCCCTTCGTAACCGTATCTCTGCAAAGTTTGAGAGCGTTCGCGCCGCTTTTGATGCACTTGGGCCTGATTCGCGCGTCGATGATCGCCTAGCGGCAATGAAGATGATGAACGATTTTGAGTACGTAGTAAAAAACGCTACGTACGAATCGGGCGAACGGCACCGAGTCTATGAAGAGTATCGTGCGCGCATCGAACGTGCCAACAACCGTTACGGAAAGAGCCTGCCGCTTAAGCAATTGCACGAGATCGAAGATGTCTATGCTGCAAACGATGAAGCGGAGGCTGCCCTTGCCAATGCTATGAAAGACGATTATATCGAGCGTTCTATCAACGAGGTCATGGCTGCTCGCGGTATTAACGTTACTCGCTATGCCGTTATGGAGGGTTCGGGAAAGCCCTGGCGATTGATGTTTGACACCAAGCAGAACAAGGCCATCGCCCTTTTGCGCAGCACGAAAAGAGATCGACTCATCATCCGCGTTGTCGCAGCCAACCCTGAGGAGTTTTCTGAGGATCCTGATAACCCGACCATCATCAAGGACATGAAGCCGCAGGATCAAGCGACTGTCGAGAAGGTCTATAGGGACCAGATTGAGTTCTGCGACTTCTACAAACAGTTCGAAGAGGATCTTAAAGCCTATGGCGTAACCGTTCCGGCCGAGGGTGCAGGATTGACCACGCAGGCCGCGAATCCTGCTGCCGCCGTCGAGATCCATCCGCACGATTACGTGCCGCCCACGCCTTCCGCAGATGCGGAGCGTCGCCTGCGTAATCGCCGTCAAGCAAGTCAGCTCAAGCAAAGGGAAATGAGGTAAACCATGACATGGGAATGCCCAGAATGCGGTTTTGATAATGATGACGAACGCGATATGTGCGAGGAATGCGGCGCTCCGCGTCCCGCCGGCGTAGCACCTGTGCCGTCGACGCCTGCCGCTCCGGTGCAAGACTTCGCTGTACCTAGTGGTGAACGTCCAGCGCCCGCCGTCTATCCTGCGACTTCTTCGATGGGTGGTACACCACCGGTTCAACAGTCTGCGTCCCAGCAGGTGTATCAGTCTGTTCCCGTGCCCGCGCCGCAGCCGGCACCCGCGCCTATGCCTCAGCGCGCGCCCGTGCCACAACCGATGTCCACCCCACAACCGATGCCTGCGCCCGCGCAGCAGCCCACGGCCATGTCGATGCCGCAGCCTACCCCCATGCCCGTTCCGCAACCCGCTTCGGTTGCCGCGCCAATGCTGCAGCCCGCGCCGCAACCCATGGCGAATGCTGCAGCTACTCCTGCGGTTCCTGCGCTTACGCTTGCCGATCCAGCTATGGGTGAGCAGCTGCGTCTCACGGGCATGACCGTGCTTGGGCGTAACGCGTTTCCCAGCATGGCATCGAACTTTGCAATATCTCGCCAGCATGCCAGCGTTCGCTTTGAACAGGGTGCCTGGTTGGTTGCCGACGAGGGTTCCAATAATGGAACGGCCATTATGCGCGGTGGCCAGATTCTTAATTTGGCTCCCGGCGTGTCCCAGCAGATCCATACTGGTGACGTGCTGCTGATCCCGGCGGCATCTGGTGAGTTTGCCCAGCTACGTTTGATGGTCACCGTGGAGGAGCCTCCTGCGGTGCAGCCCACGCAGGCTCAGACGGCGGTTGCGCCGCGGCCTGCGGCCGTCGCGCCCGCTGCGGCACCCGCCACGCCAGCCGCTAGCCCGTCTGCCGGCGTTGAGGGCTGGTTTGTCGAGTGTCCCGAGTGCGGCCGTCTACACCTTGTTGCCGATGAGCGCGCAAAGGTCGGGGATGGCTGTGAAGAGTGTGGCTGTTCGCTCGCGCGCACGTCTGCCGTATATCGTACGCTCGACCCCGGTGAGGATTACTCGGATGTTCGTTAGCCAGATGCTCGCGCCTGTCGTTTCTCTGGGACCAGGCGAGCGCATCGCAATCTGGACCAGCGGCTGTTCTAAGCACTGCGCCGGATGCATCTCGCCCGAGCTTAGGATGCAGTTGCCCGATCAAGATGTCGATGTTGATGAGCTTGCGCAGATGTTGCTCGATACTGCGCGCGAGCACGGCGTACATCGGCTGACGGTTTCGGGTGGAGATCCGCTCGAGCAGGCATCAGAGCTCGTGAAGCTGCTGGCAACGATCCGCTGCGCTTACGATGACATTCTCGTTTACACCGGATTTACGCTCGACGAGCTGCCACAGGTGATCGGTGCGGATACGTGGGAGACACTCAAGCCCCTCATCGATGTGCTGATTGACGGTCCGTACATAGACGAGCTCAACGTGCCCGATTGTGCGCTGCGCGGCTCGACTAATCAGCGCGTGATCTATCTGAGCGACCGCCCGCACGATGACTACGACCAGTATCTTCAGCAGCCTCGTCAGCTTCAGAACTTTGTTCAGGACGGCACTGTTAACACCGTCGGCATTGCTAACCGCTACCACCACGAATTTCCTGTCAAGGAGGTATAACACATGGCAACTGATTTCGAGCGCCAATCCTGGCAGCGCGAGATGCTCAACTTTAAAGGGGTGAAGAGCCTCTTTATCCTTGAAGGCAACGTGAACGACAAGTATCCCGATGTGGTTGACGGCGGCCTTCAGTTCTCGGAGCTCGCCGAGGTCGTGCGCGGCCTTTTCGAAGACGCCAATGGCTCAGTTGAGTACAACGTGGCATATTTCGATCCCATCCAGCTGTTTTCGAGCAGCATGGGCAACGTCGATTGCAAGCGCCTGGTGTCGCTGGCACACGACGAGGCTTCCAAGAGCGACGACCGCATGATGGAGGCGAACGCCTGTATCGCCGATGGCCGCCAAGCATATGCCACCGAGCAGTCGAGCCTGCCGTCATACGGCGAGGTTATCCGCTCAATGTTGCGCCTTAAATACAACGACAATCCCGATGGCGGCACCGAGGCCAAGCCGCTTTGCGTGATCGTCAACATGGCGTCGCGTCTGCTTGCCTCCTCGACCGGTCTTATGCCCGACGAGACGCAGTTCTTCCTTAACCTGTACCTTGGTGCCAGCAAGGCTCGTCTCATTAACCGTACGGCCGTCAACACGCTCATTCTGGTAACGGATAACGTGCGCAACCTGCCCGTGTGGTTTATCGAGGAGAACCCCTTCTTGCGCACCATCACGCTGCCGCATCCCGACCGCGACATGCGCGAAGCCTACATCCAAAGCAAGTTTGGCTTTGGTGAGGCGCTGTCCGATTCCGATGACCGCGCGGTGCGTCGCTTTATCGATACCACCGACGGCATGAGCGTTAAGGAGCTCGAGGGCCTGCAGCGCATGTATCAGCGCGATATGCAAAACCCCGATGCTTCCATCGAGGCCATCCTTCCCAAGCTCGTCGACGTGTATAAGTACGGCTTTCGCGAGAACAAATGGCAGCAGATGTTCGAGAAGCTCGAAGAGGATCCCGAGGCAAAGATCAAGCGCCGCGTGAAGGGTCAGGACGAGGCCGTTGAGAAGGCCGTCACCGTGCTCAAGCGCTCCGTTATGGGCCTTTCGGGTGCCACCCATTCATCTGGTTCCAAGCCCAAAGGCGTCCTGTTTTTGAGCGGCCCCACTGGTACCGGTAAGACCGAGATTGTTAAGGCCATTACGGAGCTCCTCTTTGGCGATGAGCGCAGCATGCTGCGTTTCGATATGTCCGAGTACGGTGCCGAGAACTCCGATCAAAAGCTCTTTGGCGCTCCTCCGGGATACGTGGGCTATGCCGAGGGCGGCCAGCTTACCAATGCGGTCAAGGCCAATCCGTTCTCGGTGGTTCTTTTCGACGAGATCGAGAAGGCCGCGCCGAGCATTATGGACAAGTTCCTGCAGATCCTCGAAGACGGACGCCTGACCGATGGCCAGGGTAATACCGTGTACTTCTCTGAGACGGTCATCTTCTTTACGAGCAACATCGGCTTTTCCAAGATTGAGATCGATGCACAGGGCAACGAAGTTCGTAATACCATCGCGCCCAACACGCCCTATGACGAGATTTGCGAGCGCGTGCGTACCGAGATGGATCGCGAGTTTAAGCCCGAGTTCTTGGGTCGTATCGGCGACAACGTGGTGATCTTCAACTTTATCGACGATGCCGTGGCACTTCAGATCCTCAATTCCAAGATCGATGCCGTTAACCGCAACGTGCATAAGGCACAGCCCGATATTACGGTTGAGGCGACCGATGCCGCCCGCGAACTGCTGCACTCCATTGCCATGACGGACGCCGTCAAGGCCAAGGGCGGCCGCGGCATTGGCAACTTGGTGGAGAGCGGTTACCTTAACGGGCTTTCCGAGGCATGGTGGCACGCGCCGTGCCGCAGGGCGAGGGCGACGATGCGCATATCGCATTTGAGCTCGTGCCCGGATCGATGGGAGGCGATTGGCGATGACGAAGTTTATCGCTGCAGCAAAAACTCAAGCGGGAACCAATCACCCCGTCAACGAGGACCGTTTGCTTCTTGACGGTGATGTCCTTTGCTATGGCCTGGTAGGCGATTGCGAGCGCGAGATGGGCTGCATGGCAGTCTTTGACGGCGTGAGCGAAGGCGGGCACGGAGCGGCCGCCTCGACGCTCGCTGCTCAGGCGTTTGCACAGACGACTCAGGTTTTTGAAGCCGATTCGATTGATGTCCTGCAGGATCGTTTGCGTATGGCGGGCGAGCGCGCCGAGAACGATGTCGAGTCCTATGCGGCCCGTTATGGCCTGCCCGTTGCCGCATCCACGGTTGCCGGGCTTATGGTGAGATCGGAAGAGCACACGTCTAACTACAATGCTGGCGATTCGCGTGTGTATCGCTTGCGCGATGGCGTACTTGCGGTATTGAGCTACGACCATACGCCCGAATCCCGCCTGGGCGGCGTTGGTTTTGAGTACAGCGATGAGTCGGTTTCGCATTGCATTGAGCTGGCGGTCGGTCTTAATCAAGGAGGACGAAACTTAGAGATCAATACGACCACGTTGTTTCCGGGCGATCGCTACTTAATCTGCTCTGATGGCATCGATGGGGAGATTGACCTTGCGCGCCTGCAGCAGATGCTTGCGAGCGATTCGACCTGTGCGCAGCTGTGCGAGGAGCTGTATGCCGAGGCCCGTATGGGCGGTTCGACGGATGACGCGACGCTGATCGTGATTGAGATAGGGGAATAAAGATGTCCGATGAGACGATAACGGTACACCGAGATGGTGGCACCGGCAACGATGAAACCGTGACGGTCCGTCGTGGGGACGTACCCGTAAACGGTGAAACGGTCACCGTGTATCACGGCAATCAGGCTCCTGTACCGGGTGAGACCGTGACGGTGC
>CABSBA010000031.1 GCA_902475825.1 uncultured Collinsella sp.
ACGAGATTGTCTCGTCTACCGGTTTTGGCCTGACGGTTCACGGCATTCGTACGGCAACCTATAAAGTACGTTTTGGCGGGCATGCAACCGAACTGTATCTGGAAGAACAGGCGCGCGAGCGACCGGATGGCTCGCAGGCCCATCTGATGCGTTGGTGGGTGTGGGCGTTCGACCGTACACTCGAGAGCGAGCGTCGCAGGTAAGAGCGCGCGGCATTCGGGTACAATGGCAGGAATCTTGTCACCTACGGCGCTGTCGTCGCGCTTTTTGAAAGGACGAAATTATGAACGATATTCAGGGCTATCAGAACGGCCCCATCGAGACCGGCGCAGGCCGTGCCAAGGAGATGTCGCCGCGTGCGTACAACCTTGCCATGTCTGCCCTCATCTTCTTGGGCTTTTGCGCCATGGGCGCCGGCGCCTACTTTACGAGCACCATGTCGTTTGCGCGCATTATGATGAGCGGCGCCGCCCTGCCGCTGGTTTTTGGCTCGTTTATTTTGACCATCGTCGGTATCGTCATGATGTCGGCTGCTGCCAGCAAACAGTCCGTGGGCCTGTCGCTCGTGGGTTACGTGATCTTTGCGAGCACCTTTGGCCTGACCGCGTCGTTTGGCCTTGCCAACTACGACCTGCCCACCATCAACACCGCTTTTATCGCCACCGCTGCTATCACCTTTGTCTTTGGCGCCTTGGGCGTGACGTTCTCCAAGTTTTTCCAGCGCGTATATGGCATCGGCTTTGGCATTCTGCTTGCCACGATTCTGGTCGAGATCGTGCTGATGTTCATGGGCGTTTCGCAGTCCATCACCGACCTGATCGTGATCGTGGTGTTCGCCGGCTTCATCGGCTACGACACCTATGTGGCCACGACAGTGCCGCCCACGCTGCCCAACGCCGTGCTCATGGCATCCAACCTGTTCGTGGACATCATCAACGTGTTCCTGCGCATTCTGAACATCCTTGGTCGTCGCGACTAGTGCCAAATTGCAGCGGTGCTTGCCGCGCACACAATTCGATGCGAAAGGCGGTCCTTCGGGGCCGTCTTTTTTGTACACGGCGGGGTATCATGGATGGGAAAAGCCGATAGCGGCAGAGACCGAGAAAGGTGACCACTTATGGCAGACGTCGACAACAGGAACCGTAACCGCAGGTCCAATCGAACGGGTCAGCCCAATCCCAAGCGCGAGGCGCGTGCTAAGGCCGCTGAGCGCCATGTGGCGGCTGTGTCCGAGGCCTGCGCCAAGGACATTGAGCGCTCGCTTGCCGGCGTGCGCGAGTTCGATGGTATGCCTGCCGGATTTGTCTCGGCGATAAAGGCCAAGGCCCAAGCGGCCGACGCTGCCGAGGAACAGGTTGCCGAGGAGTCTGAGGCCGCCGAGGTCGAGACCGCTGAGGTTGCGTCCGCCGAGACTGAGGTCACGGCCGAGCCTGCACCCGCAGAGGAGGCCGTGGATATCGAGTCCGCGCCTGCTGCCGAGGAGTCCGCTCCGGTCCTGCCCGAGGTCACCGTGCTCGACGTCTCTGCCACGCAGGCCATTCTGGATAACGGCCGAGGCTACGCGCAGTTCTGTGACATGGCCGTGCTCGCCTTTGCCTCGTTCACCAATCCGGGCGGTGGCTACATCCAGGGCTATCTGGGTCAGGAGGCCACGCTCTGTGCCGATTCGTATCTGTACAACGTACTCGATAAGCAGCGCAAATGGTACGGCGAGAACCGTCGCCGCAACATCAACTGCGAGCTTTACCGCAACCGTGCGCTGGTGGTGCCTGCGGTGCGCTTCGACCGCAAGCATGTGCACGCCTATGCCGACGTAATCGTCGCCGCTGCACCCAACGCCAAGCGTGCTCGCCAGGAGTACCGCGTGAGCGACGACGCCTTGCTTGACGCCCTGCGCGACCGCATTCGCTTTGTGCTTGCTATATGCGATGAGCTGGGCCGCGAGAAGCTCGTACTGGGTGCTTGGGGCTGCGACAACAACGGCTTTGACGCCGAGACCGTGGCCGAGCTCTTCCGTAAGGAGCTCGCGTCGGGCGACTTTAAGGTCAAGCAGGTCTTCTTTGCCGTGCCCTCTACGCGCTGGGACGAGGATTTTGCCAAGTTCGAGCACGTGCTGGCAAACTTCCCCGAGCGCAACGAGGAGTCCTATGCCCAGGTTGCCGCTCGCGCTGCGGCTGCTCGCGCCGCCGAGCAGGCCCAGGCTGCTGCCGAGGACGATGAGGACGAGGACGATTGGCGCAAGTACCTGTAATCGGTACGTGCCGACAGATAGGTCGAGCCGGCGGGAGGGTTCCTCTCTGAATACAAGGTGAGGCCTGCTCCCGTCGGCTTTTTACTAAAGGAAGGGCTTACGATGAAAAACGTTCTGTGCTTTGGCGACAGCAATACCTATGGCTACGATCCGGCAGGTATGCGCGACGGCACCGCGGTGCGCTATGAGCAGGATGTGCGCTGGTGCGGCGTGGCACAGCGTGACCTGGGCGAGAGCTGGCATGTGATTGAGGAGGGGCTCAACGGCCGCACGACGGTGCGCGACGATATGTGCCATCTGGATACCAATCTCAACGGCATTCGTGCGTTGCCGATGCTGCTCGAGGCCCATAAGCCGCTGGATGCGATCGTGATTATGCTGGGCACCAACGACTGCAAGACGGTCTTTAGCGTGGGTGCTGCCGATATCGCTGACGGTGCCATGGCGCTGATTCGCACCGTCCGCGCGTTTCCCTGGACCGAAGCCGCGCCCTGCCCGCGTATCAAGATTAAGCCGCAGATCGCCGACGTATATATGACCGATTTTGACGAGCATTCCGTAGAAGCCTCGGAACATTTTGGTGAGTACTACGCGCATGTGGCTGAGCAGTTTGGCTGCGACTTTTTGAATGCCGCCGATTTTGCCGAGCCGGGCGATATCGATTATCTGCACATGATGCCGGAAAGCCACGAGAGCCTCGGCCATGCCGTGGCAGCCAAGCTCAAAGAGATGCTCGGAGAGTAGTACGGCCCAAAGCAGTACAAAAGTTCCCCTTGCGGTGGCTTGTTTCGTTGGTTTGTCTTGATCTGTAACAGCTGTAAGGCCGAAAACGGGCTAGATGTTACAGATTGAGATTATTTAGGTCGATATCGGTCGTTTGTCTCGATCTGTAACATCTAGGGTCGATTTTGCCGAGTTACTGTTACAGATCGAGACATTCCTCTCAGTGGAATTTGAATGTCTCAATCTGTAACAGGTGGGCCGAAAAAATGGACTCTAACTGTTACAGATCGAGATGTTTGTGGGAACCGCCACAAAGGTGCCTGTCCCCTTTGTGGCGGTTTGGGATGGGGCTTAGTACTGCCACATGTGGTTGACGGGGCCGGAGCCTTTGCCCATGTCAAAGCCAGCGGCGAGAGCACCCGTTAGGTAGGCCTTGCCGGCGTTGACGGCATCGGCAAGATCCATGCCCTGGGCCAGCGCGCAGGCGATGGCGGACGAAAGCGTACAGCCAGTACCGTGCGTGTTGCCGGTCTCGATGCGCTTGTGGCGGAACCACGTGGTGAGCGGATCGCCCAGATGGTTGCCCTCGTCATCGAGCGGCGCGGGCTCTGCTAGCACATCGTTGGCCTCGTTGACAAAATGCCCGCCCTTAACGAGAGACGCGCAGCCAAAGCGACGGGTGAGAAGCATGGCGGCATTTTGCTGCGTGCGCTCGGAATCGACCTCATAATCGAGCAGCGCCATGGCCTCGGGAATGTTGGGCGTGATAACGGTCGCCAGCGGGAACAGGCGGCGGGTGAGTGTCTCAGCGGCATCCTCGGCAATGAGGCGAGCACCCGAGGTGGCGACCATGACGGGGTCGACGACGATATTTTGTGCGTCCCAGGCGCTCAAGCGGTCGGCGATAACCTCGATAATCTCGGCAGAGGAAACCATGCCGATCTTGACGGCGCTGGGTCGAATATCGTCAAAAACGGCATCGATCTGCGCTGCGACAATATCCGGGGAGATGTTCTGCACGGCGGTAACGCCCAGTGTGTTTTGCGCTGTGATGGCTGTGATGGCCGTCTCGGCATACAGGCGGTGCGCCGTGATGGTCTTGATGTCGGCCTGAATGCCGGCGCCACCGCTGGAATCGGATCCTGCGATGGATAGAACGGCGGGTACCTTACTGCGATCCATGTTCGCTCCCTTGTTCGGTCGGATTCAAATGGGTCTTTAAGTCTGCATTATAAAGTTGCCCGGGCCGGCTGTATTCCGAACCCGGGCGGGCGATGCAATCTTTACGCAAATGTAAGCAAATGTTCACGCGTCAACAATTGTCGAACACCTTGTTACCGATTGTGGCTTCGGTGACGCGTTAGTCCTCCATGCCGAGATCGATCGTCGTACCCTCGAACACCTTGTTGACGGTGCGGACGGCGCACATCTTGCCGCACATGGTGCAGGTGCCCTCGGTGGCAGCGGGGGATTCCTCGTAGCGCTTCTTACCGGTGACCGGGTCGAGAGCGCACTTCCACATGGCGTCCCAGTCGAGCTTACGGCGTGCCTGGCCCATCTTGTCATCCATGTCGCGGGCGTGCGGCACCTTCTTGGCGATGTCGGCGGCGTGTGCGGCGATCTTGGTGGCCATGAGGCCATCGAGCACGTCCTGGGCGTTGGGCAGGCACAGGTGCTCGGCCGGCGTCACGTAGCACAGGAAGTCGGCACCGGAGCTGGCGGAGATGGCGCCGCCGATGGCAGCGGTGATGTGGTCGTAGCCCACGCCGATATCGGTCACCAGCGGCCCCAGCACATAGAACGGGGCGTTGTGGCACAGGCGCTTCTGCAACTTCATGTTGGCGGCGATCTCGTCGAGCGCCATGTGACCCGGGCCTTCGACCATAACCTGGACGCCGGCGGCCCAAGCGCGCTTGCACAGCTTGCCCAGCTCGATCATCTCGGCGGTCTCGGTTGCGTCGTTGGAGTCGTAGAGGCAGCCCGGGCGGCAGGAGTCGCCGAGCGAGATCGTCACGTCGTATTCGTGACAGATCTCGAGCACCTCGTCGTAGAACTCGTAGAAGGGGTTCTCGTTACCGGTGACTTCCATCCAGCCAAACAGCAGCGAGCCGCCGCGACTGACGATGTTCATGAGGCGGCCGGTCTCCTTAAAGGTTTTGATGACCGACTTGTTGATGCCGCAGTGGATGGTCATAAAGTCCACGCCGTCCTCGGCATGAGCGCGCACGACCTCGAGCAGATCGTCCTTGGTGAGCTTGACCAGCGGCTTTTCCATGTAGCCGATGGCGTCATACATGGGGACGGTGCCCACCATAAGCGGCGTCTCGTCGATGAGCTGCTGGCGGAACTGGCGCGTCTTGCCCGAGTTGGAGAGGTCCATGATTGCGTCGGCGCCAAAGTCCTCGGCGATCTTGACCTTCTTCCACTCCTCGGCGGCATCGGCCTTGTCGCCCGAGATGCCCAGGTTGACGTTGACCTTGGTGGACAGGCCCTCGCCGACACCAAAGGCGCGCATGCCCTTTTTGATATGCACGATGTTGGCGGGAATGGCGATGCGGCCGTCTGCCACGCGCTCGCGGATGTACTCGGGGTCGCGATGCTCGCGCTCGGCAACCTCCTTCATCTGCGGCGTGATCTGCCCGGCGCGGGCGAAGTCGATTTGCGTGACGAGCTTGGGCTCGGTCTGTGTGCTCATTGGCACGGCTCCCTTCGTTGGCATTACCCATATCAGGTTTGCGGGTCAGGGCGGGCGCGCCCAGTCTCAGCCTACCGTCTTGTCCTGCAAGCTCCCCGTTTATGTGGTGGGCTCAAGTATAGCCTGAATGGGTACGATTGACGCGATGAGCATGCCCGTGGGGAGGCGAACATGGAAGACAAGCATCTATATCGGGAGACGCAGTGGGATGTGTCGGCCGAGGAGGGCCGTGCCCATCATGGGCTGGTCGCAATTGGTTTTGCGATCCTTGTCGTGATGGCGATCGCCTGTTGTATCTGGACGTTTGGCGGGCGTGGGGGAGCTGCCTGGGCGTTTGAGGCGGACGATAGCCTGCCGATCATGACAGTGAAGGTCACGGGCGGCAATACCGTTGCCGCGCCGGGCGATTATTGGTACCCGCGCGATGAGTTTGTGCAGTTGCAGCTGAGTGGTGGGTCCATTCCAGGTGAAGAAATCGAACGCGTGACGTTTGACGCGACGCTCAAAACGCTGACGGTGAAGCTCAAAGATCAAGGGGATGTGCCCACGACCATGGATATCGCCTTGACGGAATGGCGTCTGGAGCCTCCGACGGGTGTTGCGGTGTCCGAGGTCGAGCACGTCAAGATTGCCTATCAGGACGGTTCGACAAATGAAATTGCCAAAGCCGACGGCTTGGCGGAATAGACGCCGTGCCTAGGCAGCACATTCAAAAGTAGCGGTGGTTCTACAAGGTCTGTTCGTTCAGGAAGACCAAAGTGTTTTTATTTGAAAGCTCGGGAAGGTGACGATAACCAACGTCGAACGCGGTGAGCCCGCTTACATCCTCGAGCTTGTTTTCTGCCATCCAGCGCACCATGGAGCCGCGTGCCTTTTTGCTGGCGGTCGATCGCTGGATGGGCTTGCCGTTGCGGACACCTTCGCCAAAGAGACAAGTGACGGTTGTGGCGTCGCCTGCGAGATGGGGTAGAACGGCCTTGGCGTACTCCACGCTGGCAAGGTTGACGACCGTGGTGTTGGAGCCGGTCGGCGCAATGGCGCATGCAAGTTTGTCGCCCCAAAACGCATAGAGGTCTCGGGCATCGTCGACGGAGAGCTTCGCTCCCATTTCGAGCCGATAGGGCGACACGCCGTGGAAGGGGCGCACGCATCCATAGAGTCCCGAGAGGATCCAGAGATGGCTTTGCAGCCAGTCGAGCTGTGCGGCATCCATGACCTCGGGCGCCATGCTTTGGTATTGGATGCCGTGGTAGGACATGACGGCAGGGGAGAGGTGACGGGCGAGTGCGGGATTGTCGAGATCGCCGTTTTTCAGGATGGGCCCGAACTCATGCAGGGTGTTGAGACAAGGCCCCAGCAGTTTGTCGCTCACGTTCCATAGCGCCTGCAGGCCGCCGCTACCTTCATTTCGTTCGATATCTAGCAGCGCGCGGTGGAGGCGAGCCGCCTCGTGCACAAAAGGTGGAACGCCCAGGACTTCAAAAGCATCTTGGGCCGCGCGCATCTGCTTGGCGGGCGAAATGATGACCTGCAGCATGGACGCTCCTCTGCCAAAGAAGGAAGTTGCGGTGGAATACAGTCAGTTTTGGCCGTTTATGGGCCAGTTTAGTCCGTATTTCACCGCAACTGATGAAGGGTTGGTTAGGCTCGCTCGATAAAGGCCTTGTAGCCGCGATAGGCCTCGTAGATATCGGCCTTGTTGGCGACCTCCCACAGGGCGTGCATGGACAGGACGGCAACACCGGAGTCGATGACGTTCATGCCGTACTTGGCCATGATGTAGGCGATGGTGCCGCCGCCGCCCGCGTTGACGCGGCCGAGCTCGCAGGTCTGGAAGTCCACGCCTGCCTCGTCCATAATGTCGCGGATGAGGGCCACATATTCGGCGTCGGCGTCGTTAGAGCCGCCCTTGCCGCGGCTGCCCGTGTACTTGTTAAAGCACAGGCCACGACCCATGAAGGCTGCGTTTTTGGTCTCGAACTTGCCGGCGTAGCCCGGGTCGAAGCCGGCGGACACGTCAGAGGAGAGCATGCGGCTGTGGGCGAGTGCACGGCGCAGGGCCAGCGGGCTATCCTCGCCGGCGAGCGTCATGATCTCGGCGACGGTGTTCTCGAAGAAGCGGCTCGTCATACCGGTGGCACCCACGGAGCCGATCTCCTCCTTATCGACGATGAGCGTGATGCTCGTGCGCTCGACATTGGCCACATTGATCTGGGCGAGCATGGAGGGGTAGGCGCAGACGCGGTCGTCGTGGCCATAGCCCAAAATCATGGAGCGGTCGAGGCCCATGTCGCGGGCGGGCCCGGCGGGCACGACCTCGATCTCGGCGGAGAGGAAGTCCTCCTCCTCGACGTCGTACTGCTCCTTGAGGATGTCCAGGAACATCTGCTTGACGGGCTCCTTGGGGGCGTCCTTGTCGTCCTCGTCAAACTTGACGGGACGGCCGCCCACGATCACGTCGAGGATCTCGGCGTCGACGGCGTCCTTGGCGGGCTTGGCCATCTGCTCGCTCGAGAGGTGGATCAGCAGGTCGGAGATGGTAAAGACTGGGTCGTCCGCCTTGTCGCCGATGTTGATGTCGACGGTGGTGCCGTCCTTTTTGCAGATGACGCCTACAAGTGCAAGCGGGGAGGCCACCCAGTGGTAGCTCTTGACGCCGCCGTAGTAGTGCGTGTCGAGGTAGGCCATGTCGCCGGCCTCGAAGGCGGGATTTTGCTTGAGGTCCAGGCGCGGCGAGTCCACGTGGGCGCCCAGGATGTTAAAGCCCTGCTCGAGCGGGGTGGTGCCCAGGTTGACGAGCATAAGGTCCTTGCCGTGGTTGGCGGCGTACACCTTGTCGCCGGCCTTGAGCGCGCGGCCCTCGGCGATCACGGTCTCCAGATTGACGTAGCCCGCCTCCTCGGCCATCTTGATACCGGTCTTGACGCACAGGCGCTCGGTCTTGTTTTCGCTCAAAAACTGCTTATAGCCGCGGCAAAGCTCCTCGAGCTCCTCGACTTGCTGTGGCGTGTACTTTTTCCATGCGCAGGGACGCTCCATGACGCAGGCTCCTTTCGGATCGATCGTGCTGGTTGATGTACCGTGAGCCATCGTATCACGCGCGGGCTCACGGTGGCAGGGGAGCTTGATGTGTGGTGGCCGCGGGGCAGGGAGCGTGTAAACTGGTGTGAGCAAACCGTGCCCAGCCCAAAGCGAGGTATTCAATATGTCTAACAAGCGCCGCACCTTTGCCGTTATCGACGGCAACTCGCTCATGCACCGCGCCTTCCACGCCGTGCCGCCGACCATGAACGCGCCGGATGGTCGTCCAACCAACGCGATCTTTGGCTTTCTGAACATGTTTCTCAAGATGATCGACGCCTTTAACCCCGACGGTGTGGTCGTGGCGTTCGATAAGGGCAAGCCACGCGTGCGCATGGAGATGCTGCCGCAGTATAAGGCGCAGCGTCCGCCCATGGACCCCGATCTGCACGCGCAGTTTCCGATGATCAAGGAGCTGCTCACCGCGCTCAACGTGCCGATTCTGCAGTCCGAGGGCTGGGAAGGCGACGATATCTTGGGTACCATGGCTCGCCTGGGTGAGGAGGCCGGCTGCGACATGCTGCTGGTGACCGGCGACCGCGACATGTATCAGCTCGTGACCGAGCACGTCAACGTGGTCTCGACTCGCAAGGGCCTGTCCGACGTGGCGATTATGACGCCCGAGAGCGTGGATGACCTGTATCACGGTATCACGCCGGCGCTCGTGCCCGATTTTTACGGTCTGAAGGGCGATACGTCGGACAACATTCCCGGCGTACCGGGCATCGGCCCCAAAAAGGCGAGCGCGCTCATCGCGCAGTACGGCAGCCTTGACGAGGTCATCGCGCATGCTGACGAGGTCAAGGGCAAGATGGGCGAGAACCTGCGTGCGCACATCGATGATGCGCTGCTGAGCCGCAAGGTTGCGACCATTCGTACCGATGCACCTGTCGAGCTCGACTTTGACGAAACGTCCTTCCCGGCGTTTTCTGCTGACGAAGTGTCCGCGGCACTGGGCGCACTCGGCATTACGGCCATGCAGAACCGTTTCTTGTCACTGATTGGTGGCGAGGGTGGGGCTGCGGCCACTGCCAGCACGTTCGAGATGCCCGCGGTTTTGCGCGCCGTCACCGGCGATGCCGAGGAGCTTGCCGCCGCTGGCGCCGAGGTTGCTCGCGCGATTGGTGCAGGCGAGTGGATTGCCGCCGTGGTGGACGATGACAAGGAGGAGGGCGCGCTTTTTGGCCTGACGCGTACGCTGTGGCTGGCGACGTCCAAGGGGCTGCTTGCGCTTGAGGAGGGCGACGGCGGTACCGCTGCCGCGGTCGATGGCTTCAACTTCGCCCACGGCGTGATCGCCGGTGTGCTTGCGCGCCTGTTTATGGAAGGCCGCGTGGCGAGCCCGGATATGAAAGCGCTGCTGCATGAGCTTTCGCCCATCGATTCTTCCGAGTCTGAGCTCATGGATCCGCTGGCAGTCGACTCCACGCGCATCTTCGATACCGTGGTTGCCGCCTACCTGTTAGATTCCGACCGCTCCGAGTTTGACGAAGCGTATCTGGCCGATACCTATCTGCAGATGGCGCTGCCTGCAGCGCGCGGTGCGGAGGGTGCTGGCGAGGATGCTCCTGCGCCCGCCGCTCGCACGGCGGCCTTGACGTTGGCACTGGTTGCACCGCTGCGCGACCGCATGGCACGCGAGAACGCCGCCAACGTGTTCGATGGCATCGAGATGCCGCTCGTGCCGGTGCTTGCCAAGATGGAGCGTGCGGGCATGCTCGTAGACCCCGACCGTCTGCATAATCTGTCCGAGGGCCTGGCGACCCAGATTACCGAGGTCGAGCGCAGCATTCGCGACCTGGCAGGCGACGAGACCTTTAACATCGGCAGCCCCATGCAGCTCTCGCATGTGCTATTTGACGTTATGGGGCTTCCGACCAAGGGCCTCAAAAAGACCAAGCGCGGCTACTATTCGACCAACGCCAAGGTGCTGAGCGATCTTGCCCGTGACCACGAAATCGTGCGCCTGATCTTGGATTGGCGTGAGAAGTCCAAAATCAAGTCCACCTATCTGGACACGCTGGGCCCGCTGCGCCGCGGTGACGGTCGCGTGCACACCACGTACAACCAGACCATCACGGCAACGGGTCGTCTGTCCTCGAGCGACCCGAACCTGCAGAACATCCCGACGCGCTCTGAGCTGGGCCGTACCGTCAAGACGGCGTTTTCGGCAGGCGAGGGAAGCGTCTTTTTGGCGGTGGACTACTCGCAGATCGAGCTGCGTCTACTGGCACATCTCTCAGGTGACGAGCACCTGGTGCGCGCCTTTAACGAGGGCGAGGACTTCCATGCCGAGACGGCGGCACGCGTGTTTGGCGTGCCGGTGTCCGAGGTAACGCCCGACTTGCGCAGTCGCGCCAAGGCCGTGAACTTTGGCATTGTGTATGGCCAGCAGGCCTACGGTCTGTCGCAGTCGCTGCATATCTCGATGGCCGAGGCGCGCGACATGATCGACCGCTACTATGAGGCCTATCCGGGCGTGCGCACGTTCCTCGACAACGTGGTGGTGCGTGCCAAGCAGACAGGTTACGCCGAGACCATGTACGGCCGCCGTCGCCACATTCCGGAGCTCAAGGCCAAAAATTCGCAACTCCGCGGCTTTGGCGAGCGCACGGCCATGAACCACCCCATGCAGGGCACCGCCGCCGACATCATCAAGATCGCGATGGCCCGCGTGAGCCGCCGTCTGGAAGAAGAGGACTTTGCCGCCCACATGATCCTGCAGGTGCACGACGAACTGGACTTTGAGTGCCCCATCGACGAAGTCGAGCGCCTGACCGCCATGGTCCAAGACGTCATGGAACACGTCGTAGACCTACGCGTACCGTTGATCGCCGAAGCCAGTACCGGCATAACCTGGGCCGATGCCAAATAAAGAAGTACCCACAAC
>CABSBA010000032.1 GCA_902475825.1 uncultured Collinsella sp.
AGTCGTGGAGTCCCAAGCGAGCGTTCGCCCATCAAACGGCGATGTAATTGAGTTGAGGAACCAGCCCCATGCACCCGTACCATAAACCGCAGAGATGCCACTCTGCTTGAAGGCAAGTTCAGTCGCATCAGCCACGGTCGCGGTATCAACCATGGTGTAGTCAGCTGCAGGCGCCCACGTCTGAACATTACCGCCGCTGTCAACACCGATAATCTGCAGGGAAGCCTTTGTCTGCCCAGGCATAGTACCGTCAGAGCCGTAGACCCAGGAAACCTTGTCACCGGCCTTGAGCGTGTAGTTACCGGCGCCCACATTTGCGAGCTTGCCGTTGACAAAGAACTGCCAGTAATTCCAAGTGGAAGCGTCAACCTTTTCGGTCGAGAGCTTTACGTCCTCATCAAACGGAGAGGTGAGCGAGTTGAGGTACCAGCCGTAGGAGCCCGTCCCGGTGTCGGCGCCAATGCCAGCCTGCTTGAACACCTGCTCAGAGAGCTCAGCCGCGGTCGAGCCCTCCTTCACTTGGATAGTCGTGGGCTGAGCCCAGGTCTGCTGGCTACCGTCCTTAGCCTGGCCAACAACCTCGCAGCTCACGGAGAGCTGGTCGGTGGGCGCCGGGTCGCCGTACTTGGAGTAGCACCAGACGACCGAGTCGCCGGCCTCGAGCACGTAGCCGCCCGCACCAACCGATGCGGCCGTGCCGTTGATGAAGAGCTGCCAGTACGCTCCGGTCTGCGAATCATAGCCAAGCGTTCGGCCCGCGTCGACAGGCGAGGTGATGGAATTGAGGTACCAGCCCCAGGTTCCCATGCCGTAATCGGCGGTGAGGCCGTGCTTCTTGAAGAGCGCCTCAGAGAGGTCGGCGGCGGTAGACCCCGTTTTTAACGTGTACGGCTCGGCGGCGGTCCAGGTCTGCTGGTTGCCATCGGCATCGATGCCGATAACCGAGCATGTTGCTGTAACCTCAGGAGCGACCTGACCACTCGTTCCAAGCACGGTCACTGTCGCAGAGACGTCCTGGTTGGCGAGCTTTGCGTACGTGGCATTATCCGGATAGCGCTTGGCGTAACGCGCGTACTTCTCACTGGAAAGGCGAGAAGTAATGGTGACCTTGGTGTTGTACTCAGGCTGCGTGACAAGAAGGTTCTCCGCAGAGACGACACCAGTGTCGCTCGACTTGAAGAGGCGCCACTGCTGGCCGCTCATGTCGTCGTAGCCCTCGAGCTCAACCGGGACGATGCCCGAGCCCGCAGCGTCGGTAGACGCCTTGTCGTAGCTCCACGCGAGCTTACCATCGGCGTCGAGATACGCCTTCTGGAAGGCATGCATATTTGCGGTCACGCCGGCGGCGTCCTGGCCGTCGAGGATGGCCTCGGCGTAGCCCGCCTTGGCGGCCTCCATGAGCTTAAGCTCATTGTCGAGGTCGGCCTGATCCTGCGGCGCAACCGTGAAGTCAAGCGTCTTTGTGGCAGTGACCTCAGCGTTGTTCTTATCCGTAACCGTGCAGGTGAGTTTCGTGGAGACGGCGCTCTTACCGGCCTCGGGACGGAAGACCGTGCCCTTATAGCCGTTGAAGGTCACGTCATCGGTGCTCGCGGAGTACTCGACCTTATAGTATTTTCCGTCGACGCCGAGCGTGCTCGTGCGCGGCATCTGGAGGTCATCGGTCAGGCCGTCCTTATTGGCAACCGCATCGGTACCGGAGTACTTGATGTTGTTGTAAATAAACGCCGCGTCGACCTTCTCCTGCAGCGCCTTCTTGTCGGCAGCAACCTTCTCGGGGTCGCCCTTGACGGTCACGGTGAAGTCGTGCGTGCCCTCGACATCGCTCGGGCCGCCCTTCACAAACGAAACCGTCGCGGTCAGCGTAACAGCGCGATCGCTCGAGGCGCGCGTCACCTTGCCGGTGTAATCGCTCCAGCCATAGCCGGACGGCCAAATGGCGTCGCCGTCGGAGCTCTTCCAGCTAACCTCGAACTTGCTCTTGGAGCCCGCGCGGTACGGAAGCGTGAGGTTGGACGTAACGGACTCGGCCGAATCGCCCGCAGCGTAACCGATGGCAACCTGCTCGGCGGCATCGTCGAGCATCTGCTGCACACGAGCCTCGTCCCAAGCCACCTGAACCGTCTTGTTGGGCTGGTAATACTCGGTCTTCTCGCCATCGCGCGACAGTTCAAACGCCACATCGGCGCTACGCAGACCGTCGATGTTGTAACCGGTGTAGTCGTTGGGGTCAATGAAGAAGAACGTTACATCGCCATTGGTCTTGTCCTGCGCATCGGAGATGCCGACCGTGGCCTTGGCGTCCTCAGCCTTAAAGAGCACGCCGCCCTCGGAGACCTTAACGTCAACGTCGGTAAATCCCAGATCAGCAAGCTGTGCCTTCAGCGCATCATTGACGTTGCCGCCCTTGGCGCTGTAGTCAACAACAATCTGCTTGTTAGCATCGTTGAGCTTTTGGACTGCAGCCTCGAGCGAACCCGCGGCGATAACCTTGTTGGTGGAGACGAGCTCGACCGTCGAGCTTCCGCTCGTGGTGACAGCCTTCAGATACTTGCCAGCAGCAGATGCCGAGACCGTCGCCTCGGCGCCCGACATATCGGACAGCAGCGTCCAGTCGGCCGCGGGAGCCTTCGCGTCGTCGGCCGCATACCAAGCAACAGTCGCCTGACCGGTGACGTCGATACCATTGGTGGCCGAACCGTCGGCGCGCTTGGCCTGCGCCGTCGCCTTAACGCTATCGCCCGCGACGAGATGGGTCGAATCGCTATTGATCTGCGGCGCAGTGGTCACACGCAGCAGGTTATACTCCCCCGCCGCGGTAACGCTATCGGGCGAAACCCACTCAACGGTGTTATCGAGCGCGCTCGCGGTGACCTTGATCTTCTTGCCGACAAGCGCATCCGTAATAGTCAGGCTGCCATCAGTCGTATCGACGCCGTCGGTGAGCTCGGTCCAATCGGTACCGTTCTCGCTCGCGTACCACGCCATGGTGAGGTCGGCATCATCGGGCACGTCCTTGGTCGAGCCCGACCAAGGACCCGGAACCTGCACGCTCGGTGTGATCTTTGAACCCACGCTCAGCGTAACGTTCTTATCGGCAAGCTCAATGCCCGCCAGCTTGTACTGGCCCTTAAGCGTCACGGGGCCAAGCGGAGCAACAGACTGCGTGCCGCCGGAGGAGCTCTTCTTCTGCGTGCTGAAAACGGTATTTTCGCTCGTCACCTTTACGAGCAGATACTTGCCGGCATAGGCGGCGTCAACGGTATAGGTGGCCTCGGTAGCACCGGGGATATCGGTGTAAGCGGAGTCGAAGCTCGAGCTACTATTTGCATACTGCCACTGGTAGGTCACATTATCGGTGCGGTCGATATAGCTGTACTTCGAGCCGTCCTTTTTGCGCACCTTGGTCTTGAGCTTATCGCCCACGTGCACGCCGTTGGTGGCAGGAGAGCCCTCAAACTGCACGTCGTAAAGCTCAACCTGACCCGCAACCGAGACAGGACCTGCCGCATAGTAGGGCTTCTCCTCGCCATAGCCGCCATTGGCCTTAGCCACGACGTAGTAGCCCTTAAGGGCGGCGGTCACCGTCAGGGTGTTACCGGTCTCACCCTCGATAGGCGTGTTGCACGAGCTCGCGTATTTCGCGGTGCCCTTATACCACTGCCACGTGACATGCGAATCGGTGGTAACGTCGGTGGAACCCGCCTTGGCGGTCGCCGTAATCGTGGAGCCAACCTCGACTTTGCCCGAAGTCGGGCTCATAGTCACGCTCGAGACATTAATTGAACCGGCGGCTGCAACGAGAGCGCCCGTCGAGTTGGTCGTGCTCGAAGAGCCGATCTTCGAAGACACCTTGCACTTGAGGTACTTGCCGCCCAAAGCATCGGTTAGCTCGAGGGTCTCACCCGTGGCACCCGCAATGTCGATATACTTGCCACTCTTGGTGCCAGAGCACTGCCACTGATAGTTGAGCTTGCTCGCGTCGATAAACGTCGAGGCGCCCTTCTCCTTGGCGCGAGCCTGGGCGGTATCGCCAACCGCGAACACGGAGTTGTTGGTCTTGGGATTGATGAGCGAAACCGCGTAGACGTCCACCGCACCGGCCTGTTTGACCTTGTTGGAGGTGGTCTTGCTCACCGTATTTACGCCAGCAGTAGCCTCGACTCTGATGTACTTGCCCTCGAGGTCATCGGTCACCGTGAGGGAAGCGCCCGTCTCGCCCTCGATCTTGGTAAAGCCCGAGTACTGCGAGGTAGATGCGGACCAGGTGTAGGTGACCTTGGCGTCGGAGCCCGCGGGGCTCGACCAATCCTTGTACGGCGTCGCCATCAGAGTATCGCCTATGCTCGGCGCGTCGCTACTCAGCTTGACGCTGTAAAGCTCCATTTGGCCGGCGCCCAGCACGGGGCCGGGGATGCTGTTAGGATTAATGCCCGAGCCGTACGAAACAGAGGGGCCGTAGTGGTCCTTGCCGTCTGCCGTCACCTTGCAGATGAAGTATTTGCCCTCCATCGCGTCAGTGATGGTGAGCGACTGCTCGTGGCCTACGACCTCGGTGTAATCGGCGGCGTCACTGCTGGCCTTGACCGTGCCGGCGAGCCAGGTATAGGTCCAGGCGCCGGGGTTAGCGACCGATTTGGTCTCGGTCGTAGGGTCGCCCCAGTAGTCCTCGGTCTCGACCTCATCGTACATATTGGCCCAGAGCGTATCACCCACATTGAGCGCGCCGGACTTCGTCGAATACGAGTTGTCCTTATCCTTGGCGTCCTGGATATAGACCTTAGCCTCGCTCGAAAGCGTTGTGGCGGACGCGGCGGCAACGGCGTTCTTCTGCTCCGAAGCAGCAGGCATCGCAGCAGAGCTCTCGGACTCAGTCGCGTTGTCTGCGGCGGTGTCAGCACTATTCGCGGAACTCGCAGTTGCGCCCTGATCTGCGTCGGCGCCATCGTCAGCAGCGCTCGCCGGCGCACTGTTCGCGCCGGCATCGGCGGCAGTGCCATCGTCGGCCGCCGCCCCCTCGCCGCCCGTCGCAGCCTGAGTCACGGACTCGGCGATGCCCTCGGCGCCTTCGGCCCACAGCTGTGCCGGCGTGGTGCCAAAAGCCATGGCAAAAGCCAGGAACGCCACCAGACCGCGCTTGGCTACGCCACGGGCAATCGCTCCATGGCGACGCCACGAGGCGCGCTGGCACTCGTCCTCAAACATATCCATTTGTCTCCTACTGTCTGCACTTGGAGCATTGCCCAGCGGCTGCCCCACGTCATCGCGCATATTGCGCCCGAGTACCCCCATCGGGGTCCCCCTTCCCTCCAGAGCCCAACGCGTACCGGCGGCATGCGCCGCGGCCGCGTGCAAGATGGGAGGCGATCCGACTTAACCTTACCGACCCGGGCGCGCCGTCCGATCTGCGACGCAACCATCCCGGGCCAAGAGGAATTACGGTTACTGGTACAGCCGGGGACTTGCACCCCGATTCTCCCAAACGCGCAGGAAAACCGCGCATTCGTGCGTCTCCGCACCACCATCTAGGCCATCGATTATTACTGTCGATATGGTATCACGCAAAAGGGCCCCGCACACAGGCGAAGCCCAAGGTAAAAGCTATGGTTTGCGATAGAAAAGGGTGAGGATGGAATGCCGAGCAAAAGGATCCGTCTTCCTCTGATCCCGCGAAATCGTTACCGCTTGCCGCCGTGACTGTTGCGCCAGATCTCGCGACCCAGCATCAGCGCCAGCACCAGCGCGCTCACGTAGCCCATAAAGCCAATGACCGGGATACCGAACACAACCGGCTCGATGCGTGCGTAGTACACCACCGATGAGCCGATAAACAGACCGGCGATCACAATTGCCATCGACATGCGGTCGATAATTCCACCCAGCTGTCGCAGCGCCTTATCGCTGCTCATGATCTGCGTGTTTACCTTAAGCTGGCCGCGCGTGAGCATGCGCGACGCCAAGCCCAGATACTCGGCCGCCTCGAGCGAGCCTTTTGCCGCGCGATAGCTGCTCGCGGCAAGATCGCGCCCCATTTCGCGGACGCGCGCATAGGCGCTCTTCTCGTTTTTGATGTGCGCCTGGATAATCTGGATCATGTTGACGTTGGGCATATACTCGGTCAGTAGGCCCTCGAGCGTCACCATGCCGCGGGCGAACATCGTCACCACACTCGGCAGCTCAACGTCGTTCTTGCGCGCCAGGTTTAGCAGCGAGGTCAAAAACTCGCCGATATCCAGGTCCTTAAGATCAAGACCCGCAAAGTCGGCGACGATAAAGTCCAAGTCGGACAAAAAGGCCGAATGGTCGAGCTCGGCGGAATCGCCGCGCGTCACGGCAAAGCGCATGAGCGAGTCCTTGAGCTTGGGCACGTCGCCCTCGGCCACGGCGAAAATCATGTCCTTGACGATACCGCGGTCGTGACTCGACATGCGCCCGACCATGCCCAGGTCGATAAAGTAGACGATGCCGTCCTTGAGGATGATGTTTCCCGCATGCGGGTCGGCATGAAAAAAGCCGTCATCGAGCACCTGCGTCGAATAGTCCTCGACAATCGCCGAGCCGATCTTTTCCAGGTCATAACCCTCGGGTCCTTGGAGCCGGCGATGGAAAGCAGGACGGCCGTCAATGTAGTCCATGACCACGACGTGTTCGGTGCAAAGGTCCAAGTAGGATTTGGGACACGACACACCATGCACGCTCTTATGGAAGTCATAGAAATCGTTGAGGTTTTTGGCCTCGGCCAAAAAGTTGGTCTCCTCGCGAAACGAGGCCCACAGCTCCTCGACGACGGCGTGTAAGTCAACAAACTGGTCGGTGTTGACGAACTTGGAAACGATGCGCACCACCGAACGGATGATGTCGATATCCTGCGCCATGACCTGTTGCGCGCCGGGGCGCTGCACCTTAACGGCCACGTCCTCGCCCGTCACCAGGCGGGCGCGGTGTACCTGCGCGAGCGACGCGCTACCGAGCGGGTTGGGGTCGATCGCGTCGAACATCTGCCCCAGGCGCTGACCGTATTCCTCTTCCAGACAGCGGAGCACTACCTCATACGGCACCGGGTCTACGTCGGAGCGCAGGCGACGCAGCTCGTCGCAAAACCGCTGCGGCAAGATCTCGGACCGGTTGGCCAGAATCTGCCCCATCTTGACGAACATGGGGCCAAGCTCTTCGAGCAGGCGGCGCAGG
Source organism: uncultured Collinsella sp. (assembly GCA_902475825.1). Classification (GTDB taxonomy): domain Bacteria; phylum Actinomycetota; class Coriobacteriia; order Coriobacteriales; family Coriobacteriaceae; genus Collinsella. The sequence continues at coordinate 7,189 of CABSBA010000032.1, forward strand.
CGTACCGGCGTAAGGTTATCCCATACGCGGTACTTCTTGATCAGGCGAACGATCTGCCCAATGCGTTCGCGGCGGCCTGCCGGCGTGAGCTGGTATTCCTCGTCCGGCGCCATCGCGTCGGGCTCCTCAGGAACCATATCGACAGCACGCGGCTTCTTGCGAGCGCCCGAGACGGCGGCATCGACCTCATCGACAACCGCCGCCTCGTCACCCAAGGGATCTAGATTGTTGTAGTCGGTGGTGGAATCTGCCATCTGCGCTGCTACTCGGCCTCTTCGGTGTCCTCTGCATCGTCGGGCTCAACGGACTCGACGGGCACCGAGGTCACGTTGTCCTCGACCGAATCGACGATGTCGCGCACATGGGCCAAAAAGGCCGTGCGCTCGGGGGCGGTCATAACGCGGACGCGGGCCAGGATGAGCTCGTCGAGCACGCGCTGCGCCGCAGTCTCACCCTGCATGCCCAGGCGCTCGGTCAGGTCGGAGATGGTGCCGCCGGCCTGCTCGAACATGTCGGACACGCTGCGGGCTATATCGGGGGTGCCGGCGTCCTTGCGAACCTGCTCGCCTTTGGTATTGAGGTCGTCGAGGACCTTCTTGCCGCCCTCGACGGCAACGGCGGCGGCGCCGAAGCCCACGTTGATGGCACCGTTAACAAGCTGATCGAATTTCATAACCATGGTTGGCTCCAATCGTGAACAACTGCATTGGCCTTCTTGTACCCAAGATTGGGTGAACGACACAAAATCGTTTTATCGCTGGGATAGAAATCGAGTGGGGCAAAGCCTTTGACGGCGTTTGCCCCACTCGCTCGCTGCAAGGCCGTCTTTACCTTACGTTATCGTTCATCGCGAAGGAATTCTTCATGGCACAGCTCGTGGTGTAGAGCACCTTGCCCAACAGGGCGTCGGTCTCCACGCGCACGAGCTCGGCAAAGGCCTCGTTGGCGCGGGCGAGCTCGGCAGGCACCTCGGCCTCGGGCAGTGCGGCTACGACAGCGTCAACGTCGTGAATCTGCTTGTGGCCCATGCCGCCGACCTTCTCCTGATAATCCTCGACCGCGCGACCGCACTCATGGAAGCGAACATCGGCCAAGGCACCGATCAGGCGATTTGCCCAATAGAAATTCTCGGACGTCACGCGAGCCTGCGTGTCGGCATAGTACTTGGGCATGGTCTCGACATTGGCGTACAGCGGTACGAGCGCGTTAAACGAGTTGGAGCCAAACGCCATCCACTGCACGGCGCGATACGCCGGCTGCGCATAGGGGCGCAGCTGCAGCACGGCAAGCTGGCTGTTGCGGTTGATGCCGATGGGACGATAGGCGCCGCGCGTGGCGGGCGTGCCCTTGCTGCCGTAGCAGTCGTACTCCGTGCCCTGGTAGTGGCTCGAAAGCACGTACTTGATGTCCTCGATGGTCACCTTGCGTTCGGGCACGCGGCTCCAGGGGATGTCATCGCTTTCGGGCGTGTAGTCGGCGTCGGGACCGTCCCACACATCGCTGGGGTTGAGGCAGCGCTGCATGTACCAGGCGCGCGGCGTGTTGTAGACGTGGTCGCTGTCGCTGTGCGAGCCAAAGGCCTCGCGCGGGTTAAAGACCGCGGCGGGACCGTCGCCCTCGACGCCCAGCGTCAGGTCCAGATGCCACTCGGCCATCCAGGAGCGCAGGTCGGCGGAGCACATGTGGTCGACCTGAGCGCCCTCGGCGTCATCCAGGTCAAAGCTATCGATACCCAGCTGGTTAGGCATGGTCACATAGGCGTCATCGGGCACGCGCTTGGCGATCCAGTGGTGGCCGCCGATGGTCTCGAGCCACCAGATCTCGTCCACGTCACTAAAGGCGATGCCGTTGTTCTCGTAGGTGCCGTAGCGCTCGAGCAGGTCGCCCAGGATGCGCACGCCGTCGCGGGCGGACTTGGCGTACGGCAGCACCAGGGTCACCATATCCTCCTCGCCCAAACCACCGGGCTGCGCCGGAACATAGCCGTCCTCGCCTTCGTTACCCTTGGCGGGCACATAGTCCACGAGCGGATCGGCGCCGCGGACGCGCTCGTTGGTGGTGAGCGTCTCGGTTGCGGACATGCCAACATTGAGCTCATTGAAGCCGGCCTCGGCCCAAATGCCGTGACCCGGAACAACGTCGGGGACGCTCGTGTAACGCATGGGGTTGTCGGGCAGCTCAACGGTCAGGTGGCTCAGGACGCTCGTGTAGACACGCGGCTGCTCGTCGGGGTGCACCACGCGCATGCGCTTGGGCTCAAACACCCCGTTGGACGAGTCCTCATTGCGGGCAACCAGCGTCGAGCCGTCGTAGCTCGCGTTCTTACCAACCAAAATCGTTGTGCACGGCATGCGCATCCTCCTTGAGCGAAGAAATCAAACGGTAACAGTGTATCGCTTCGACACGAAAAGGGCGAAACCGCGACCTCGGCAGCCCCTGTGGTCAAAAACACCTATTTCGATGCGCGCTCCGCCGCCTCGATCACGTGCTTGGCGAGAATCGCCGTCGTTACAGCCCCCACGCCGCCCGGCACGGGAGTAATTGCGCCAACGATCAGCTCCGCAGCATCAAAATCGACATCGCCGACCAGCTTGCCAGCGGCCTCGTCCCAGTTAATGCCCACATCGATGATCGTCTGGCCCTCGCGAACCGCATCCGCGCCAATCGTGCGTGCGCGTCCAACGGCCGCAACCACAATATCAGCCGCACGGCACTCGGCAGCCAAGTCGCGCGTATGCGTATGGCACATCGTCACCGTGGCATTGCGAGCCGTAAGCATGGCGGCAACGGGACGGCCAATCACGAGCGACCGACCGACGACCGCGACCTTGGCCCCATCCAGCTCAACACCGTAATGGTCCAGCAATGCCAACACGGCCTCGGCCGTGCAAGGAGCAAAGCCCTCGCCTCGCCCCGAAAGCGTGGTGAGCAGCGAGGCCGGCGTCATGGAGTCAACATCTTTGGCGGGCTCGAGTGCCGCGGCAACTGTATCCTCGTCAAGGCCGGCGGGCAGCGGACGAAACATCAGGCAGCCATGAACAGCCGAATCGGTATTAATGCCCTCAATAGCCGCCAGCAGCTCATCCTGCGAAACATCGGCGGGAAGCAAAACGCGGCGAGCCTCAATGCCGACCTTCTCGCAGCGCTTGAGGGCGCCGCGCTCGTAGGACAGGTCGTCCTCGCGCTCGCCCACACGCACGATGGCCAGCGTCGGCACGATGCCCTGTTCGCGCAGGGCGGCGCAACGAGCGGCAAGCTCCTCGGTCAAAGCGCGGGCAACGGGAGCACCCTTGAGCAGCTCTGCCATGGCTATCCCCTCTTCCTTGCGGCGTCAGCAGCACGGCGCGCCAGTGCATCGGCGCGCGGCAGCCACGTATCTAGTAGTTCATCGCACGCCGCCTCGAGTTCCTCGGCGCGCGCCCGGTCTTTCATAGATGTGGTGTTGGCAAAGAGCGTCAGGCTCGCGCCTTGCATGGCGGCGCGGCAGAACACGGCGCCGCATGCCACGTCGGACAGCAACTGGCGCGAACCCTTGTCGGCCATGTCCTCGAGCAGCGCCAGCGCGCGCCCGCAGGCATCCATGATCCGGTACGGCGGCATGGCCGCCACGCGCAACGCGTCCTGAATCGCCGCGGGTCGAGCCGGGTCCTCGCGCGGAATGCCGTACGACGCGGACACCTGGCCGTATGCACGAACATCCTCGGCAACCAGACCCACTAGTTCCTGCGCCAACTCGTCTGCCTGGGCAAATGCACGCGTCAGATCGTCCGCCCGATCGCTAAGCGCGGGATTGGTCGCCCCGTAGCGAGCGACCATCCCGCAAAGCGAGGCGCCCAGCGCGCCCACAAAGGCGCTCGCGCTACCGCCGCCGGGAACCGGCTCGCGCGCGGCCAGCGCCTCGGCAAACCCACGGCAGGTCTTGTCCATCATCTCTTGGCTCATACGTATGCACCTTCAAGTCATATAGATCGGTCGGGCGGCAACCGCCGACCAACCGCATCAAACACGTAATGATGCTAAGTCTAGCCCATAAGCACATGAGCGTCAGCACACCTGGCCATCGCGGATTTCTATGACGAACGATAGGCGTCGGCGCCGCAAACATGGGACATATGACCCACCTTTCGAGACTTCCGGACGTCAAAAACTGGGGCATATCTATAAACAGGGAACCTGTTGGGGCAACGCCCCCGCGTACACGCGCCCCATTAAAACAACGGGCACCTCACCCCGGGGAGAGCCGGCAGCACCGGCCCTCCCCTCTTTTGCGCCCAGGCATATTGCCACTTAACGGTGCAAATCGGGCCCTCAGAATGGGACACATGGCCCACCCTTACGAGCCGCTCGCGCGTACAGTAAAGGCAGGTAATCCATGGACGGTTACAGA
>CABSBA010000033.1 GCA_902475825.1 uncultured Collinsella sp.
GATGCCGCCCTGCATGAGATCGCCCGTATGGCGCTTGCCCGCAAGACCGGCGCCCGCGGCCTGCGCTCCATCTGCGAGGACGTGCTGCAGCAGACGATGTTTGACCTGCCCAGCGAGGAGGGCGTCACCAAGGTCATCGTGACCGAAGCCTCCGTAAAGGGCGAAGAACAGCCCCAACGCATCTACGGGTAAACCAGCCAAAAACGTGTTTGCTAATAGCCTCCGACCATCCGCGGTCGGAGGCTATTTTATATATGCGCAATAACCCCAACTACCTGTGCTATTCTGTGTGTTTGTTTAAGCCTCGGCAAAGTCATATCAGACTGAAGTAATCGATACCTAAGGGGAGGAATGTAGGCCCGATTTTCGTAGATTCCGCACGAGCCGAAGACCACTTAATGTGGTCTTCGAGCGAGCCCAGGACCTGACCGAGCGAAAATCGGGCCTACATTCCTCCCCGGCGGGACAGGGAGAGATATATGGAAGAAATGCCCAAGAACTACGATCCGTCGACCAACGAGCCGGCGATCCTGCAGAAGTGGCTCGACGGCGGCTACTACAAGCGCCGCGAGGGCGTGGGCGACTGCACCGTCACCATTCCGCCTCCCAACGTGACCGGCAAGCTCCACATGGGTCACGCCACCGACGACTCCATCCAGGACGCCATCATCCGTATGGCCCGCATGCGCGGCAAGTCCACGCGCTGGGTGCTCGGTACCGATCACGCCGGTATCGCCACGCAGACCAAGGTCGACAAGAAGCTCAAGAGCGAGGGCATCAGTCGCCTGGAGATCGGTCGCGACAAGTTTGTCGACGCCTGCTGGGATTGGACCCACGAGTACGGCGGCATCATCGTCGAGCAGATCAAGCGCATGGGCTGCTCCGTCGACTTCGACAACGAGCGCTTTACCATGGACGAGGACTATGCCCAGGCCGTGCGCAAGGTCTTCTGCGACTGGTACCACGACGGTCTGATCTACCGCGGCAAGCGCATCGTCAACTGGTGCCCCAACTGCACCACCGCCATCTCGGACGATGAGGCCGAGTACAAGGACGAGAAGGGCCACCTGTGGCACCTGCGTTACCCGCTGACCGAGCCGGTCAACGGCCAGGACTACATCGTCGTCGCCACCACGCGCCCCGAGACCATGCTCGGCGACACGGGCGTCGCCGTCTCCCCGAAGGACCCCGAGAAGGCCGCCTTTGTGGGTAAGACCGTCAAGCTCCCCATCGTCGATCGCGAGATCCCCATCTTTGAGGATTGGCATGTCGACGCCAACTTTGGCTCCGGCTTCGTTAAGGTCACGCCGGCCCACGACCCCAACGATTACGCCATGGGTCAGGCCCACGACCTGCCGCAGATCAACATTTTTGATGAGCACGCGGTAGTCGTCGAGGGCTACGGCGAGTTCACCGGCATGAACCGCGACGAGTGCCGCGAGGCCGTCATCAAGTGGTTTGAGGAGCATGACCTGCTAGATCACGTCGAGGACCTCGATCACTCCGTCATGCACTGCTACCGTTGCGACTCCGCACTGGAGCCGTGGCTGTCCGAGCAGTGGTTTGTGGCCGTCGATAAGCTCAAGGGGCCGGCACTCGACGCCGTCAACTCCGGCAAGGTCACCTTCCATCCCGCGCGCTGGACGCAGACCTACACCACCTGGATGGAGAACCTCAAGGACTGGTGCATCAGCCGCCAGCTGTGGTGGGGCCACCGCATCCCCGTGTTCTACTGCGAGGACTGCGGCTGGGAGGACGCTCTTACCGAGGACACCGACGTGTGCCCCAAGTGCGGCGGTCATCACGTGCATCAGGACGAGAACGTGCTGGACACCTGGTTCAGCTCGCAGCTGTGGACTTTCGCCACGCAGGGCTGGCCGCAAAAGCCGGAGCTGCTCGAGGGCCATCACCCCACAACGGCGCTCGTCACCGCGCGCGACATTATCGCGCTGTGGGTCGCCCGCATGGTCATGAGCTCGCTGTACTTCCTGGACGAGGTGCCGTTTAAGGACGTCGTCATCTACCCGACGATCCTTGCCAAGGACGGCAGCCGCATGTCCAAGTCCAAGGGCAACGGTGTTGACCCCATGGACCTCATTGGTATGTACGGCGCCGACGCCATGCGCTTCAACCTGCTCACGCTGTGCACCAACAACCAGGACGTCAAGTTCGACGCGAACATCGACAAAAAGACCAAGAAGCTTATCGACAGCCCGCGCACCGAGCAGGCCAAGTCGTTCGTCACCAAGATCTGGAACGCCAGCCGCTTCCTGCTTATGAACATGGAGGGCTACACGCCCGGCGAGCCCGTCGTGGAGACGCCGGCCGACGCCTGGATGTTCAGCCGCCTGGCCAAGGCCGTGAAGATGGTCACCGAGGGTATTGAGAACTACACCTTTGGCGATATGGCCCGCGGCGTGCAGCAGTTCTTCTGGAACGAGGTCTGCGACTGGTACGTCGAGGTCACTAAGGCCCGCCTGAAGGGCGAGGGCCGTCTGCAGGCTCAGCGCAACCTGATCTTTGTGCTCGATACCTCCATTCGCCTGATGCACCCGCTCATGCCGTTTGTCACCGAGGAGATCTGGGACAACATGCCGGCGAGCGTGCTCGACCTGGATGCCGAGGGCAACGTGGACCGCGCCGAGGCGCTCATGATCGCCAAGTGGCCCGAGCCCGCCGACTACGCCAAGTATGTTGACGAGGACGCCGAGCGCGCGTTTGAGCTTTGTCGCGCTGTCGTTTCCGCCGCCCGCGCCACCCGTTCGCGTTATCGCTTGAGCCCCAAGGCCGAGCTCGACGTGGTCGTGCGTGCCGGTGCCGAGGACATCGAGAAGCTCGAGAGCCTGCGTTCGACCATTGAGCCGCTGGCCAACACCGCCTCGCTGGTCATGGGTACCGATGTTGAGAAGCCGGCTGCGAGCATCGCCGTGGTCGACAGCGGCGTCGAGGTCTTTGTGGTGCTCGAGGGTAAGGTTGACCTTTCGGCCGAGAAGGCACGCCTGGAGAAGGAGATCGCCGCGGCCCAGAAGGAGCTCGCCGGCTGCGAGAAGACGCTCGCCAACGAGGGCTTTGTGGCCAAGGCCGCGCCTGCCGTGGTGCAGAAGAAGAGGGACCGTGCAGCTGAGCTCAAGGAGATCCTGGCGGCGCTGACTGCTCAGGTTGCTGACTTCTCGTAGGCGGTACGGGGGGACGCGGTTTGGGGCATTGCTCGCTACTGCGAACAGTCCTGCTCGCACGAAGGCCACATTAAGTGGCCTTCGGCTCGTGCGGAACTTGTATCGAGCAAAGCCCCAAACCGCTCCCATAGCGGTTACGGGGGCGTCCGCTGCCTGGTAGGGCCACTTGGTTGTGGCCTTGATCTCGCTGCAAAGCGGTGTTTGGCTGATATTTTGAATGGGAGGGGCTCGTTGTTGCTTACGGGCCTCTTTTTATGTTGAGGGGACTTTGGCTATGGCAAAGCGTTCTGGGTTGTATTCGGTGCCGTTTGAGGTTCCGGAGCTTTCTTTTGATGAGGCTGTTGCACTTGCGGCTGATACGGGCAAGATTGCGCGTTATTCCACGCCGCTGCTCGAGACTGTCGTCGAGATGCTCGATGAGCTTGGTCGTCCTGACGAGTTCTATGATTGCGTCCAGATAGCCGGTACCAATGGAAAGACCTCGACGACGCGATTCTCGGCTGCCATTCTTCGTGGCGAGGGCCTTAAGACGGCGCTCTTTACTTCTCCTCATCTGGTGCGTTATCCCGAGCGTATGGAGATTGATGGAAAGGTCGTCTCAGACGAGGTCTTTGCCCATGGTGTCTCTGCGGCGTATGAGGCGGGCCGTCGTCTCAATGCGCGTCGTGAGGCGGCGGGTGAGGAGCTCCGATCTATTACGCCCTTCGATCTTTTGTCCGTGGCTGGTTTGACTATGTTTGCCGAGGCTTGCGTGGACGTGGCCGTGCTTGAGGTTGGCATGGGCGGACGCTGGGATGCTACGAGTGCGACCGATCCCGTGGCCGTCGCCATTACGGGCATTGGACTCGACCATACGAAGGTCCTTGGCGATACGCTCGAAGCCATTGCTGGGGAGAAGGCTGCGGTTATTAAGCCTGGGCGCTTGGTTGTTTTGGGTGAGGGCACGCATGAGGCGAGTGTTCAGTGTGTGATGGATGCCCGTTGTCGTGAGTGCGGCGTAGTGCCGCTCGTGGTGAGCCACACGACGACCAAACTTCCGGCACACGTGGGCGACACGGTTGAGTTTAGCTGCACCACGCCGCGTGCGATCTATACGTCGAGCATGGTCAAGCCGGCCTATCAGCCGCAGAATGCCGCGTGCGCGATTATGCTGTGCGAGGGCTATCTGGGTCGCGAGCTCGACCATGAGGCGCTCGACGCTTCTCTTATGGGCTGCCCCACGCCGGGTCGCTTTGATGTGCTGGGAACCGATCCGCTCAAGTTGATCGATGCCTGCCATAACCCCCAGAGCTGCGAGAACTTTGTGAGCGCGCTGGACGAGATTGATCCGTGCGTAGAGAATCGCCCCACGCTGCTGTGCGCCGCGCTAGCAGACAAGGACGTGGCGGGCATCGTCGACGTGCTGATTCCAGCCTTCCCGCGCGTGGTTGTGACGCAGACCGATTCCGATCGCGCCCTGCCGGCAGAGGAGCTTGCTGCCCTGGTGGATGCCGACAAGCTCGCGGGCGTGTACCCCAGCGTATCCGACGCCCTCGCTGCCCTCGATGCCGCTGGCGAGCCCTTCGTAGCAGCCGGCACCATCACCCTAGCCGGCGAAGTGGCCGGCTTGCTCCGTTAACCCATCCCCTCATCAGTTGCGGTGAAATAGTTCCTGTTTTTGGGCTCTAGCAGCCCATCCAGGAACTATTCCACCGCAACTTAGTTTGGGGGCTTGGGGACCAGGCTAGTCTAGGCGGACTGGGTCGTGGGGGTAGGCGTTGAGAATCTCGACGCCGGACTCGGTGACCAGGGCCAGGTCCTCGATGCGGACGCCGGTGTGGCCGGGGAGATAGATGCCCGGCTCGATAGAGAATGTCATGCCCGGCTCTACGACCTGCTCGTTGACAAGTGAGACGTCGCCCGGCTCGTGGTCCTGCAGGCCGATCGAGTGTCCCAGGCGATGCGTAAAGTACTGCCCATAGCCCGCTTGCTCAATTACGTCGCGCGCGGCGCGGTCCAGGTCGCACATGCGCACGCCTGGTGCGATGAGCGCCTCAGCGGCCTCATTGGCGCGGCGCACGATGTCGTAGATGCGCGCCGTCTCCTCGTCCGGCTCGCCCCAAAAGAACGTGCGCGTCATGTCCGAGCAGTAGTTGCGGCGGCGTCCGCCAATGTCGAACAGTACCACGTCGCCACGCTTGAGTACGGTGTCGTCGGGCTCGTGGTGCGGGTTGCCGGCGTTGGCGCCAAAGCTCACGATGGGCGGAAAACTAAAGCCCTCGCAGCCGTGCTTGCGGTACAGACCGAGCATCTGGTCGGCAATTTCGCGCTCCGTTACGCCCTCGTGGACGAGCTTGATGGCGTCGGCCATCACGGCGTCGTTGGCGACCGAGGATGCGCGCATCAGCTCCTGCTCGGCTTCGTCCTTGTGGGTGCGCGCGGCGGTGACGGCAAAGTCGCCCAGGAAAAACTCGCTGGCGGCGTGACGATCCATAAGGGGCATCAAAAAGCCGGAGCGCATGACGGTGTCGATGCCGAGCGGTTTGGTCGGATCGACCTCGCGAGCGATGGCGTCGGCCACGACGTCGGTATCGGTGTGATAGGCGACGCGGGCATTGTCATACTCGGGCAGCTGATGCAGGGCATTGACCAAGATCACGGGCTCGCAATCGCGTGCGAGCAGTACACCGCAAAAACGCTCGAACATATCGGCATAAAAGCCGGTCAGGTAGTAAATCGACCACGGGTCGTTTACGAGCAGCTGCGCGCCGGGGTGCTGAGCCTCGAGCGCATCGAGCACGCGCGCCACACGCTGGTCATCGACATGTGCCATGAAACATCCTTTCGCTAGGGTGCCACCATGGTATCCCCAATGCCAGGGTAGTCAATTTGCTACGGGTCTATTTTAGCTGCGTCAAACATGCGAAATGATTTTTTTGGGGCGGGCTGATAGGTAAAAGTAGTCAATACAGTCCCGTCCCAAATGGGCTGCTTTCAAAACTATGGCGGATTACGGGGCTGGACCTGTATTACTTGACCATGGGAAAAATCGCGAAATTAAAACCGCAGGTAGAGAGCTTATCAAAAATCGATAATTGCCGGTATGGATGGGGGTCTCCGAATCAGCCCCGTAATCCGACATAGTTTTGAAATGGCATTAAAGTAGACACAGGCTAAATCCTTTGTCGCATCGAAGTTGCGGTGGAATAGTTCCTGTTTGCCGGGGTAATGGCCTAAAACAGGAACTATTCCACCGCAACTGCAAACGCTGATGAAGGTCCGTTCTAAATTAGCTGCTTAGGCTGGGTCGATGTCCATGCTGGCGATGAGGTCGATGTTGGTGTTGAGGAGGTTCTCTAGCACGACGTCGCCCATGTGGATGGGGGCGTCGATGACCAGACCGCGGATGAGGTCCATCGCCTGGGCGTGGAGCGCCAGCGGGATAGCTTCGGCCGTGCGCACGGGCAGCAGCGCCTCGTCGCCGCCGGATACGGCCACGGTAGTGGTGAGCACGCGCATGGGGCAGGTGAGCTCCTGATGTGCGAACGTATCACCGCGCGGGCAGCTGTTGCCGGTCACGGAGCGCACCTCTACCACGGCGTCGTCTGCGTCACGCTCCACCTCCACGGTCAAGAGGCATTCGGATGGGCAGGTGGTGCAGTTGAACCGCAGCGTTTCGATCGCGTTTGTGCTCATGGCTTTACGCCTCCTCAATGGGATCGACGGACAGGACAATTTCGCTAACGCCCAGGTCGAGTGCGCGCTGAATCACCTTTGCCGGCAGCGGGAAGCTTTCCATGACGCTCGGTTTAAACGGGCGGACCTTGCCTGCAAACAGTTCTTCGTCGCCTGCTAGAATGCGCACGCGGGCGGCGTCGACCGGTCGGCGCACGCGGAAGTTGAGTTTGGTGAGTGCCACAGCCGTAATGCGTCCCGGCAGTGCGTAGCCAGCGATACCGGCAGGGGAGACCGTGAGCTGGCAGCCTAGGCCCGCGGCGCCCGCATCGGCCCCAGCACCACAGCCCGACGCGTACGCCGCCGCAGCCGCACCGGCGCGCTCGGACTCGGTCGTCACGTTGTCTGCCAGGTCGTGCACGTGCAGCACGTTTCCGCAGGCAAAGATGCCAGGCACGCCCGTTTGCAGGCTCTGGTCCACCACGGCGCCGCGCGTGCGCGGGTCAAGTTCAACGCCCGCGCCCACCGAAAGCTCGTTCTCGGGAATCAGACCCACCGAAAGCAGCAACGTGTCGCACGGAACAACGCGCTCGGTTCCCGGAATGGGCGTCAGGCGCTCGTCGACCTTACTCACCTCGACGGCCTCCACGCGGTCGTGTCCGATTACGCGTGTGACGGTAGTAGACAGGTGAAGCGGAATGCCAAAGTCGTCCAGGCAGTTCTTGACGTTGCGGCGCAGACCGTTGGCGTACGGCATGAGCTCGTACACGCCCTCGACGGAAATCCCCTCGAGCGTACAGCGGCGCGCCATGATAAGCCCGATGTCGCCCGAGCCCAAAATGACGGCGCGCGAGCCGGGCTTGAGGTTTTCGATATTGATGTATCGCTGCGCCAGGCCGGCCGTAAATACGCCGGCGGGACGGCTGCCAGGGATCTTGATCTCGCTGCGCGTGCGCTCGCGGCATCCCATAGCAAGGACGACCGCACGCCCGGTGAGCTGAAGCATGCCGGTACGGCTCATGAGCGTGACGGTATGGACTGTGGCATCTCCTGTACCTTCGTCCGTGTCCGGGTCGCCCACACACGCGCCCTCGCCCGAATCAATCCCAATCACCATACTGCCCAAGAACAGCGCAATGTCGGTTGCGCGCACCTGGTCGATAAAGCGTTGGGCGTACTCGGGGCCGGTGAGTTCCTGCTTAAAGTGCGAAAGGCCAAAACCGGGGTGGATGCATTGGCGCAGGATACCGCCCAGATGCTGCTCGCGCTCCACGATGGCCACGTGGGCGCCGGCCTTATGTGCGGCAAGCGCAGCCGCCATGCCAGCAGGTCCACCGCCGATGACGACCACGTCGAAGGCCTGCGTCGATACCGACGCTACAGCTCCGGCCTCCGCGCGTCCGTCGCGCATATCAAACGTAGCCATCCTAGCGCACCCCCTTCAGCGGTCCCTCGACCAACCAAGATCCGGCATCCTCCAACAACACCTTGCTAGGGTCGCAGCCCAGTTCGCGCGCCAGGATCGCTACCACGCGGCTCTGGCAAAAGCCGCTCTGGCACCGACCCATGCCGGCACGACAGCGGCGCTTGACGCCCTCGACCGAAACCGCGCCCGGGCGGCGTCGGATCGCGGCCACGATCTCGGCCTCGGGCACCGTCTCGCAGCGGCAGACGATTTGCCCCCACGCGGGATCGGACTCAATGAGCTCTTCCTTGCGCGCAAGCGGGGCATGGTCAAAGTCGTCCGGCGCGCGGCGGATGGGGTCCCAGTCGCCGCGTTCGCGCAGGACCACGCCGGCATTGCGCAGTACCTGCTCCATGCGCTCAGCAATGGCCGGTGCGCTCGCGACGCCCGGCGACTGAATGCCCGCGGCCTGGAACAGGCCTGTCACCACGGCGGACTTTCCAATAAAGAAGTCGTTCGTTCCCTTAATGACCGGACGCCCGCCGGCAAACGCGCGCACCACGCGGCGCGTGTCCAGATCGGGCACCAGCTTGCGCGCACCGGTCAGGAGCGCGTCGACATCGGTAGCGTAGGTCTGTGTATCGCCTGGCTCGCGCTCGGCGGCCGTCGCGGTAATCACGGTGTTGCCGTGCACGGTTCCCGTGACGATAACGCCCTTGGACACCGGCGTGGGAACGGGATAGAGCGGCATGAGCGCACGTGGCTCCTTGTCCAGCACCACGATGTTGCCCTGGCGCCAGACCATCTGGAACTCCTCGGCGCCCGCCATATGCGAGATGTCTGCGGCACCGTTGCCCGCGGCGTTAATCAAGTAACGGCAGCGCACGTCGCCGGCGGGCGTCACCAGCGTAAAGCGCGCGCGGCCTTTGCCGTCGGCGGCAGTGCCCCCGTCAGCGCCGCCGGCAACTTCAATGGCCTCCACCGGTGCGGAGCGCATAAACGTCACGCCGTTGGCAACGGCGTTCTCCAGCGCGGCGATGGCCACTTCAAATGGGTCGACGTAACCGGTCGAGGGGCACCACAACGCGCATGTTGCGTCGGCGCTGGCACGCGGTTCCAGCTCGCGGATACGCTTGGGGCCAATGATCGCCAGCTCGGGCACGCCGTTGGCAAGGCCATTCTGGCGCAGCTTCTCCAGGTGCGCTCGGTCTTCGTCGTTGAAGCCCAGCACCATCGACCCGGTGCGGCGGAACAAAAATCCCAGCTCCTGGGCCCAGGTGCCATACAGCTCGCAACCGCGGGCGTTGACCTGCGCCTTTACGGTGCCCGGCGCCGGATCGTAGCCGGCGTGCACCAGGCCGCCGTTGGCCTTCGACGCGCCCAGCGCGATATCGTTGGCCGCTTCGACCACGCAAATGGACAAGTCATAGCGCGCGAGCTGCCGCGCGATGGCGCACCCGGTGATGCCCGCGCCCACAATCGCGATATCAAACGTTTCTGCCACGGTGCCTCCCAGACGAGTTGACAGGCTGTCAATAGGACTATCCTACGGTCTGCACACCCCCAGTGCGGCGGCAATGCGGCGAACAGCCCCGCAACACCCGCCAACGGCAGGCGAGGGGAGACACGGGACCATCGGTGACCTCGTCTGCCGCCCCTGGTGTCAGAGGTTTGTCTCGTTCTGTAACAGTAAGCAGAAGAACTGGGTTCCAGATGTTACAGATCGAGACGTTTGCCAGGCGGGTCCTCCGTTTGTCTTGATTTGTAACAGTAAGAGGAGAAAATCGGCCCTATGTGTTACAGATTGAGATTTAAAGTTAGGGAGCGATTCTTCTGTCTCGATCTGTAACATCTCGGGACCGTTTTGGGGTCTAGATGTTACAGATTTAGATGAACCTATCAGTCGGTTTCGAATGTCTAAATCTGTAACGGTTAGACCTGTTTTTGCCGAGTTGTTGTTACAGATCGAGATTTAAGTTGGGGAAAGAATAGTTTGTCTAAATCTGTAACATCTGGGACTGTTTTTGCCGAGTATCTGTTACAGATTGAGACATTCGGCCTGGACGTTTTCTTTTGTCTCAATCTGTAACAGTTAGCCGATGATTTGGGTTGCAGATGTTACAGATCAAGACAAATCTTCCGACGGATTTTGAATGTCTCGATCTGTAACAGTAAGAGGGGTTTTGGGGCCCAAAATGTTACAGATGGAGATTGAAGTTGGGGAGGGGTCCTGTGTCTCAATCTGTAACAGCAAGATAGGAAATTTGGTCCTAGTTGTTACAGATCGAGATGTTTGCTCGGCGGCCCTTCCGTTCGTCTCGATCTGTAACACCTAGACCCTTATTTGCCGAGTATCTGTTACAGATTGAGATGTTTGTGTCCGCGCCAGCCCCGTACCCAACCGTAGTCCCATATAAACAAACCCCGTGGTAAACTTGACCGGACTGTAAATATTCCGAAAGGTACACCTCAATGTCCAAGTACATCTCCGAGCTCATGTCGCCGCAGCTTATGGGCGTCATCTATGCCTTCGTTGGCTTTATCATCGCCCTGTACGTGCTGTCGGTCGTCTATGTGTTCATCGACGCTCGCCGCCGCGGCGCCAGCGCCTACGTGGCATGGGGCATCATCGCCCTCATCCCGTTTGTGGGCCTCATCGCCTATCTGGTCCTGCGTCCGCATTCCTACGCGGCCGACCGCGAGGAGCAGGAGCTGGACATGGCCCTGCGCGAGCGCCAGCTTGCCCAGTACGGCACCTGCCCGCAGTGCGGCGCGCCCATCGAGAAGGACTTTGTGGTCTGCCCCGTGTGCGATACCCAGGTTCGCAACGTGTGCCCCAGCTGCCATCGCCCGCTCGACGCGCACTGGAAGGTCTGCCCCTACTGCCGAACTCGCATCCAGTAACGCATCCATCGCCGGGCCGGTCGCAAGCCACGGGCACCGCGCGCCACACGCAAGCCGCACGCGCGCCCCACACCCCGCCCCCACACGATGAAGCATGCGTAGAAAATCGCCCGCCGTGCCATTAAGGTGCGGCGGGCGCTTGTATACCAAGGCAACCTGCCTATAATGATGCAAGTCAAAAACGCCGAGCGCATCGCACGCACTTGCATCAGGCATCCGAGAGGAGAAAACATACCCATGAAGGCACTCTACAATGACGGTTCGGTGGCCGAGCTCCCGCAGGACGAGGTCACGCACGTCATCCGCCACTCCGCCGCGCACATCATGGCGCAGGCCATCAAGCGCCTGTACCCC
>CABSBA010000034.1 GCA_902475825.1 uncultured Collinsella sp.
GACAAATTTGCCAAGTACGAGACCCGCGAGACCGCACTGGGCATGCCCTATGTTCCCGAGCATGCGGCGGCCTTGTTTAGCTGCCGTTTGATCGACACTGTTGACGTGGGCACGCATCTGCTCTTTATTGGCGAGGTTGAGGATGCCGAGCGCCTGAGCAACGAGACGCCGCTCACCTACGATTACTACCATAAGGTCCTGAAGGGCAAGACGCCTCCGAAGGCGTCCTCGTATCAAGGCTAGAAATGTTTTAAAAATACTTGCATTATATTATTGAGAACATATACTAATAAGCAAGTACACCAGCAGTCACGTTCGAGAGGAGAACATCATGGCTGAGGAGAAGAAGACGTACAAGTTCGTTTGCGTCGTTTGTGGTTACGAGGTTGAGGTCGATACGCCCGAGCTGCCCGAGGATTACGTGTGCCCGGTGTGCGGCGTCGGCCCCGATCAGTTTGAGCTCGTCGAGGAGTAACTCGCAGGCACACGGCGAAAGCCGAACATAGCTCTGTCCAAGGACCCCGGTCGGATATCCCGGCCGGGGCCCTTTTCCTCCGTCCCCAAGGGATCACGGCTGCTGTTAGCCGATCCTGTCTGTTGTGAGTCCGGCCGACCTCTGGTCTTAATCTGTAACATCTAACGGCTCAAAACGGGTCTATCTGTTACAGATTGAGACAAACGGAGCTGTCCCTCGGAATGATCTCGATCTGTAACATCTAGACATCAAAAGCGGGTCTAGATGTTACAGATCGAGACGTTTGCCTGGGTAGGTGCCCCGCCCCATTACATTCCTGTCAACAACACGACATCGAGAATCGTCACGATGGCACCGATCCCTACGAGCAGCGCGGTGAGCGGGCGCGAGTTGGCGTATTTACCCATGACGCGGCGTGAGCTGGTGAGCCGTATGAGCACAAAGACCGTAATCGGCAGCTGAAGCGACAGCAGTGCCTGACTCCAAATGAGACCCTCAAAAGGATTCGGGACGACCAGGCACGTCGCCACTGCGCCGACGAAGCAGGCCGCCACCCCGATTGAGGAATGTCGGTCGTGGATGTCGTATTCCTCGTCGAACATGCCCGCGGTGATGGTGCCCGCCGTCATGCCCGCCGTCACACTACTCGATATGCCCGCAAACAGCAGTGCCACCGCAAAGATGGTCGAGCTTGCCGGGCCCAGAATGGGGGAGAGTGTGGCCGCTGCGACGGCGAGGTCGTCTACGACCATGCCGTGAGCAAAGAAGGTCGTTGCGGCCAGGATGACCATGGCCGAGTTGATTGCCCAGCCCACGCCCATCGAAAAGAGCGTGTCGAAGAGTTCGTAGCGCAGACGTTCTTCGATAACCCGCTCGCCTTGGCCTTCGAAGTGCATGGATTGGATGACCTCGGAGTGCAGGAAGAGGTTGTGGGGCATAACGACCGCGCCTAGGACACTTACGATAATCGCGGCCGAGCCGGTGGGCATACTGGGTGTGATCCAGCTTGTGGCGGTTTGCGGCCAGTTGACCTTGACCAGCAGAAGCTCGGCTAAAAACGAAAGTCCTACCACGCCTACGAAGGCGATGATCCATCGCTCGGCGCGTTTGTAGGAGCTTGTCATGAGCATGGCAATCGATGCCGCCGCGACGATGACGCAGCCGGCGCGTACGGGCAGGCCAAAGAGCATTTGAAGCGCGATCGCACCGCCCAGGACTTCGGCCATGGCGGTGGCGACCGTGGCTAGATACGCGCTGCCGAGTATCGCACGCCCGACGAGGCGGGGCAGGTGGCGCGTCGTGGCCTCGGCGAGACACATGCCCGTGGCGATGCCCAAGTGCGCCGCGTTGTGCTGCAGCACGATGAGCATGATCGTAGACAGCGTGACGATCCACAGCAGCGCGTAGCCAAACTGCGAGCCGGCGGCCATGTTGGAGGCCCAGTTGCCCGGGTCGATAAAGCCGACGGTCACGAGCAGTCCGGGGCCGATATGCCGTGCGATGTCTAGGCCTCCGTGACCTCCGGTGCGCGGGGAGCCAAAGTGATGTTTGAGATGGTTGAGCATGGTGCGCTCCTGTGTGCCGTTTGTTTGACGCCGTAAAGGATACCCGTTTTAGGCCAAATAGTTAACTAAGACTAACAAGATTGTTGTATTTGAATGGGATGGTGAAAGGGGGCTGCCGAAATGTCTTGGTCTGTAACAACTAGGGATGGAAATTGGGTCTAGGTGTTACAGATCGAGACAGGAAGAAATGGCCCTATGGAATGTCTCGATCTGTAACAGCTGACCGCCAAAACCGGCCCTTCGTGTTACAGATTGAGACATTCGGAACCGTCTCTCGAAAACATCTCAATCTGTAACAGTTAGTCGTCGAAATTGGGTCTTCCTGTTACAGATTGAGATGTTTGAAGCGGTGAGTTTACGGGCCGAACCATGGATCCTTGCTGTCGCCCTTGAGCTCGGCGGCACCCACTCGCGGGTCGCGCGTTACGCGATTGTTTCGAAACGGGTGGGAAACACAACGGGCCGGCGATGCCCCTAGTATGCCTATTCAACTGACTGTCAAAATATCTAGGGGAGGATCGCGATGCAGGCAGATTCCGCTCAGCAGCAGGGCCTTTATCGCCCCGAATTCGACCACGATGCATGTGGCATCGGCGCGCTTGCCGATATCAACGGTGAGCGTCATCACCAGATTCTGGACGATGCGCTGTCCATTCTGGTCAACTTGGAGCACCGCGGCGGCACGGGACTCGAGAAGAACACCGGCGACGGCGCCGGCATCCTGTTCCAGGTTCCGCATCACTTTTTTCGAAAAGAGGCTCAAAAGTGCGGCCAGATTCTGCCGGCAGAGGGCGACTATGGCGTGGCCATGCTGTTCTTTCCACAGGACGACAAGGGCGTAGAGGATGCCCGCCGCGTGTTTGAGGAGGGCTGCGCCGAGGCTGGCGTGCCGCTGCTCTTTTGGCGCGAGGTGCCGGTCGACCCGCACGATCTGGGCGAGACGGCCCGCGCCTGCATGCCTACCATCCTGCAGGCCTTTCTGGGTCGCCCCGACGACACGCCGGCGGGCGACGCCTTCGAGCGCCGTCTGTATGTGTGCCGCCGCACCATCGAAAAGAAGGCCGATGCCGAGTTTGCCCTGCGCGACAAGATCTTCTATGTGTGCTCCATGAGCTCGCGCACCATCGTGTACAAGGGCATGCTTGTTGCCACGCAGATGCGCCGCTTCTTCATCGACCTCAACGACGCCGCCGTCAAGACGGCCGTGGCGCTCGTCCACTCGCGCTACTCCACCAACACCACGCCCAGCTGGGAGCGCGCGCACCCCAACCGCTTTATCATCCACAACGGCGAGATCAACACCCTCAAGGGCAACGTCAACTGGATCCGCGCCCGCGAACCCAACCTGTACAGCCCCGTGTTGCAGCACGATCTTGAGCGCGTGATGCCCATCATCAACCGCGAGGGTTCTGACTCCGCGATTTTGGACAACGTGCTCGAGTTTTTGGTCATGAACGGCCGTCCGCTCACGCGCGCCGCATCCATGCTGCTGCCCGAGCCGTGGGACCACAACGACAGCCTGAGTGAGGAGCGCCGCGCCTACGATGCCTACCAGTCCATGCTCATGGAGCCGTGGGATGGCCCGGCGGCCATCGCCTTTACCGACGGTCGCACGCTGGGTGCCGCCCTCGACCGCAACGGCCTGCGTCCCGCCCGCTACTATGTGACGCGCGACGGCCGCTTTATGCTGGCAAGCGAGGTGGGCACCATCGAGGTGAGCCCCGAGAACATCCTGACGAGCGGCTGTCTGGGGCCGGGCCAGATGCTCGAGGTCGACTTTGCCCGCGGGCGCGTCATCTACAACGACGAGCTGCGCGCCCGTTACGCCAAGGAAAAACCCTACCGCGACTGGATTGCCGAGGAGACGCTGACCGTTGACGCGCTCGATGAGCCCGTTGCGGCAACGCCCGCCGAGGACGCCGAGGTGCCCGCCGCCGTGCGCATGGCCAAGCTCGGCTACCACTGGGATGACGTCGACGAGGTCGTGCGCCCCATGGCCCAGCAGGGCAAGGCGCCGCTCGCCTCGATGGGCATCGATGTGCCGCTGGCCTGTCTGTCCAAGAAGACGCGTTCGTTCTTTGACTACTTCTATCAGCTGTTCGCCCAGGTCACGAATCCGCCGATCGATGCCCTACGCGAGCACATGGTGACTTCGACCACGCTCTATCTGGGCAACCACGGCAACCTGCTCGAGGATTCCCGCACGGCCTGCCAGCTGGTGCGCTTGGAGCGCCCGTTGCTCAACGAGGAGGAGTTCGAGCGTATCTGCGCCATCGACCGCGTGGGCTTTAAGACCCGCCGCTTCCGTGCCGTCTACCGCCGCGATGCCGGCGAGGGCGCGCTGCAGGCTGCGCTCAAGCAGCTTGCCGAGGACGTTGAGGCTGCGGTCCGCGACGGCGTGAACATCGTGGTGTTGAGCGATCGTGCCGCTGCGGGCGAGGTGCCCGTGCCGTCGCTGCTCGCCGTGGGCTGCGTGCACAATCACCTGATCCGCGCCGGCGTGCGCACCTTTGCCGATATCGTGGTGGAGTGCGGCGATGCCGTGTCCCCGCATGACTTTGCGGCACTGGTGGGCTACTCCGCGAGTGGCATCTATCCGTACAACGCACATGCGTGCATCCGAGATCTGGCGGCACGCGGCGACCTGGACGTGACGGCCGAGCAGGGCATCGCCAACTACAACAAGGCTGCGACCGCCGGCATCGTCTCCATCATGTCCAAGATGGGCATCTCCACGGTGCAGAGCTACCATTCGGCGCAGATCTTCGAGGCCGTGGGCTTTACGCCGGAGTTCGTCAACGCGTACTTTGCCGGCACGGTGAGCCGTGTGGGCGGTATGGGTGTCGAGGACGTTGAGCGCGAGCAAAACGAGCGCTACGACGCCGCGCTCGCCATCCTTAAGAGCCCGGCTCCCGATCAGCTGCCCACACTGGGCCTGACCAAGTGGCGCCCGCTCGGCGGCGAGGATCACCTGATCGATCCGCAGACCGTCTACTTGCTGCAGACCGCCTGCCGTGAGGACAGCTACGACACCTTTAAGGAGTACAGCGACCGCCTGCACCGCACCGGCCGTGCCGTGCGCCTGCGCGACTTGCTCGACTTTGATGCCAGCGGCCGCACTCCGGTGGCGCTCGACGAGGTGGAGCCTGCGTTCAACATCGTCCGCCGCTTTAACACCGGCGCCATGTCGTATGGCTCCATCAGCAAAGAGGCGCACGAGTGCATGGCTATCGCCATGAACCGCCTGCATGGCCGTTCCAACTCGGGCGAGGGCGGCGAGGATCCGCGTCGCGAGACCCCGCTGGCCAACGGCGACTCCAAGAACTCCGCGATCAAGCAGGTGGCAAGTGCGCGCTTTGGCGTGACGAGCCGCTATCTTTGCAGCGCCTTCGAGATTCAGATTAAGATGGCCCAGGGCGCCAAGCCCGGCGAGGGCGGCCACCTGCCCGGCAAGAAGGTCTACCCCTGGATTGCCGAGGTCCGTCAGTCCACGCCCGGCATCGGCCTGATCTCGCCTCCGCCGCACCACGACATCTACTCCATCGAGGACCTGGCAGAACTGATCTTTGACCTTAAGAACGCCAACCCCGGCGCGCGCGTGTCGGTCAAGCTGGTCAGCGAGGCCGGCGTCGGCACCATCGCCACTGGTGTTGCCAAGGGCGCTGCCGACAAGATTTTGATCAGCGGCCACAACGGCGGCTCGGGTGCCGCGGCGCGCGATTCCATCTGGCATGCGGGCCTGCCGCTGGAGCTCGGTCTTGCCGAGGCCCAGCAGACGCTGCTGCAAAACGGCCTGCGCTCGCGCGTGGTGCTCGAGGCCGACGGCAAGCTCATGGACGGCACCGACGTCGCCGTCGCCTGCTTGCTGGGCGCCGAGGAGTTTGGCTTTGCGACCATGCCGCTCATCTCCATGGGCTGCCTCATGCAGCGCGACTGCCAGCAGGATACCTGCCCGGCCGGCATCGCTACGCAAAACTGCCGCCTGCGCCGTGGCTTCCGCGGCAAGCCCGAGCACGTCGAGCACTTTATGCTCTTTGTTGCCGAGCAGCTGCGCGAGGTCATGGCGAGCCTGGGCTTCCGCACCGTCGACGAGATGGTCGGCCATCCCGAGTGCTTGCGTCAGATCGAGGTCCCGGGCAACCGTAAGGCCAACCTGCTCGATCTGTCGCCCGTGCTGGCGAGCGCGACCTGCGAGTTCGGTGCCCATATCCCGGGTGCCGACGGTCGCCACTTCCTGCCGCAGATGGCCGCGGACAGCGAGCTCGACAAGACGCTCGACTCCACGTTGTTTGTGCCCTATACGGCCGATGCCCGTGCGCACCTGCGTCCGATTCGCTTCCGCGCCGATATCGCCAACGTCAACCGCTGCGTGGGCACTATCCTGGGCAACGCGGTGACCAAGGCGCATCCCGAGGGTCTGCCCGCCGGCTCCATCACCATCGATTGCGATGGTTCGGCCGGTCAGAGCTTTGGCGCCTTCCTGCCGCGCGGCATTACGCTTAACGTGTGCGGCGACGCCAACGACTACTTTGGCAAGGGCCTTTCGGGCGGCGAGGTGTCGGTGCGCCCCAACCCGCATGCGACCTACAAGTTCGACGAGAACATCATCGTGGGCAACGTTGCGTTCTTTGGCGCCACGAGCGGCCGTGGCTTCATTAACGGTCTGGCCGGCCAGCGTTTTGCCGTGCGCAACTCCGGTGCCACCGTGGTGGTCGAGGGCTGCGGCAACCATGGCTGCGAGTACATGACGGGCGGCCTGGCGCTCATCCTGGGCGAGGTCGGGCAGAACTTCGCCGCCGGTATGACGGGCGGCGTGGCCTATGTCTTTGACCAGTACGGCACGCTCGATGCCCGTGTGAACCACGAGAGCGTTGAGCTCAAGGCCCCGACGGCCGGCGAGTTGGCGCAGATTCGCGAGCTCATCCAGGAGCACGTGGACGCGACGCAGAGCCCGCGCGGCATTAAGCTGCTCTACAGCTTCGACTCGATGAGCAAGCACTTTGTGAAGGTCATTCCGACCGAGTACGAGCGCGTGCTGGCGATTGTCGCTGCGGGTGAGGCTACCGGCAAGACGCATGCGCAGGCAGAGGAGCTGGCGTTTGACATTGTGACCGGTCGCGCGAGTGCCGCGGATGTCGCTCGCTTCGATGCCGCGGACGGTGCTGCGGGCGCTGCGTCCATGGTCGCTACCGGTTCTGTTGCTTCGACCAAGAAGGAGGCGTAAGTGCCATGGGTAAGCCCGGTGCTTTTCTTGATATCGATCGCGTGACCCACGAGCTTCGCCCCGTGGAGGAGCGCAGCCGCGATTTCGATCCGCTGTACGTGGAGCTCGACGACGATGCGCGCCGCGCCCAGGCGAGCCGCTGCATGATGTGCGGCGTGGCGTTTTGCCAGATGGGTGCGAGCTTTGGCAAGGCACGCCCGAGCGGCTGTCCGCTGCACAACCTGATTCCCGAGTGGAATGAGCTGGTGTACCGCGGCCGCTGGGACGAGGCTGCCGAGCGTCTGTCGCTCACCTCGCCCATGCCTGAGTTTACGAGTCGTGTGTGCCCGGCGCTGTGCGAAGCCGCGTGCAACCTGGGTTCGGTCGATGGCCAGCCCACAACGATTCACGATAACGAGCGCGCGATCAGCGACCATGAGTGGGCGAACGGTGGCCCGCGTCGCTTTGAGCCGGCGGGGGATGACGCGCCCTCGGTCGCCGTGGTTGGTTCTGGCCCGGCTGGCCTGGTGGCTGCATGGGAACTTGCGCGTCGAGGTGCCCGCGTGACGGTGTTTGAGCGTGACGACCGCCCGGGCGGCCTGCTCATGTACGGCATTCCCAACATGAAGCTCGAGAAGTCTGTGGTCGAGCGCCGCGTGGCGCTCATGCGCGAGCTGGGTATCGTCTTTGAGCTGGGTGTCGATGTGACGGACCCTGCGGTAGCGGCCAAGCTCAATGGCTTTGACGCCGTTGTGGTGGCTGCCGGTGCTCGTGCGCCCCGCGGTCTTTCGGCTACGAATGTGGATGCCCCGGGCGTGGTGTATGCCGTGGATTACCTGACGGCTTCGACTGTGTCGGTACTCGACGGCGGCGAGCCCGCTATTGACGCGCGCGGCCTGGACGTTGTGGTCATTGGCGGTGGCGATACGGGCAACGACTGCGTGGGTACCGCGGTGCGCCAGGGTGCGCGCAGCGTACGCCAGTTTGAGTTCTTGCCGGCCGCGCCCGATAAGCGTGCGGCGAGCAACCCTTGGCCGCAGTGGCCCAACGTTAAGAAGACCGACTACGGTCAGCAGGAGGCTATCGCTGCCATGGGCGGCGAGATGCGTGCCTGGGGCGTGGATACGCTCGAGGTACTGCTGGACAAGAAGGGTGCGGCTGCGGGTCTGCGCGTGGTCGATCTGGATTGGTCGGCCGGCAAGCCCGAACGCATTGCGGGCTCCGAGCGCAAGGTGCCGGCGCAGCTGGTGCTCATCGCCTGCGGCTTTACGGGTCCCGAGCATGGTGTGTTCGATGCGGTGAGCGTGCCTGTTGCTACCGCTGGTCGTCCGCTGCCGGTGATGGCTGCCGAGGGCTCGCACCTCGCGGCCCGCGTGGATGGCGTTGCTGCGGATGCCGCGCCGGTGTATGTGGCCGGCGACGCCCGCAACGGCAGCTCGCTCGTGGTAAGCGCCATGGCCGATGCCCTGGCCTGCGCGGCCGAGGTTGCCGAGACCTTGGGGCTGTAAGACAGTCATTCAAGAGCGTCCCTAACGACTAGTCATTGGGGACGCTCTTGACGTTTGACTGCTCATTTGCTGACGTGCAGGCTCGCGGCACCTTGCTGTTTTCGTGATGGCTGCGGCTGGCAAGCTCAAAATCTCTGTTTATTTGCCTATGTTTAACTGGGGTTTTGCTTTGGTATAACGTATCGGTCAAGCGTCCCGTCAAGTATTCGGTCAGCATCTGGTTTGCAGCCTTATGCCCATTTCGCCCGCGTTGGCGGCGACCACCGGCCCGCCTCGTAAGCTCAAATTGAGGTTCATCAGTTTGAGGAGGATGCCATGGCTGATCATGTTTTGGACCGGGGACGTCTGGCCGAGGCCGTCGGTAACGATATTGCCGACATGGCCCAGTTCTGGATGCTGCGCAAGTTTCAGTTTTTGGAGTCGGCGCGCACACAGTTCGAAGTGATAGTCGATCCATGGCTCAGCTATTGCGAGGAGCCTTCGCAAAGCGAAATCATGGCCTATAACATGGCATTTACCGATTGGCTGCTGTTTGAGCGTCCCTATTACCATGGCAAGACGCTGTTGGAGCTGTATATGGACGAGCCACCGGCGTCGCTTTCGTCTACTTCGTTCAGGCGGCTCGAACAGGTGCGCGACACGCAGTATTTTTCGCGCTTTGGCATTTTAGACAAGGATCCTGCGACCGGTATGGTCACGCTGCGCGACACGCGCACCGACCGTCGTTTTGATGTCTACGACCCACATATCGTGCAAAAAGAGCACTGGCGCGATGGTGCGATTGCGGTGCGTATCGCGTGCGTCGACGATGTTTGGCTAACAGCGGGGCAGCTCTACCTCTACGACATCGCGCGCCTGAGCGATACGGCGGTCGACGGGCCTGGCGCCGTCCATCCGGAGGACCTGGAGGACGGTTTCGACACCTCGTGCATCAGCTTCTTCTTACGGCTGGTCCGCGACATCATGGGTGCCCAGGGGCGCTACGTAAAGTCCCTCAACATCTACGAACAGGAATGGGAGTAGGGGATGGACAGCCGCAGCGCCGCCGCCTGTCTATTTGTCTCGGTCTGTAACGTTCAGGGACAAAAAACCGGTCTACCTGTTACAGATCGAGACGAATGCTTGAGCGCCGCTGGTTTGTCTAAATCTGTAACGTTTAGGGGCCTGGAGAACGTCTAACTGTTACAGATCGAGATGTTTGGAACCTGGCAGGGGGACCGTCTCAATCTGTAACATCTACAGGCCAAAATTCGACCTAACTGTTACAGATTGAGACAAAGGCTGGACGCGATACCGAAAGATCTCGATCTGTAACATCTTGCGGCCAAAAATCGGTCTTTCTGTTACAGATCGAGACAAAGAGGTGCAATGCTGTGCGAACGTCTCGATCTGTAACGTTTGGCGGCTGCTTGTGCCCGTAACTGTTACAGGTCGAGACGTTTGTCGGCAGCGGCAACAGCGGCGATGGCCCATTTCTCCGATGTGGTGGTGATGGAAGTGTCTAATACCGTTTTTAAACACAAACATGCAACACGTAACACCTTGGCGCGGAATAGGATGCTTGCCGAGCTCACGGAGGCGGCTGAACAAGGCGTGCTGCTTGTGACGCACGACAATGCAGAGCTCATGTGGCTGCGGCGCCATGTGGGTACAGACGATATTGCGGAGCCCGAATCGCACCTATTCTGTTTTCAGCATGAATGGGATGCGTTGACGCCGCCGGAGCGAGCGAGGTGGACCATCAAGGGGCTTGCCGAGTTTCACCCCGATTGGGCGTTTTTGGGGGTATGACGCCGCGCTGATATGGGGTCTGGAGGTGCCGAATGACCTGCTCGGGCCGCGATTTCTTGTTAAGACAGGTTGCTCGGTGCAGCTGAGTGCAGGATGCCGGCTGTTGCGTCCGCAGGCGGCGGGTGCGCTAGAGCAAGTCGACGGCGTGCGAGTGACGCCTTTTTGGCGCACGGTGGAGGATTGTCTACTGCGTGCGCCGTTTTCGTATGGTCTGGCGATCGCCGATTCTGCATTGCGGGCGAAGAGCATGTCGCGCGACGACCTCTGCGAACGGCTCCAGGCCGATTGCGAGGGCAGGCGAGGGTATCGCAGAGCTCAGGTGATTGCGTCGCATGCGGACGGGCTGTCCGAGAACGGCGGCGAGTCTCGCTTTCGGGCGTTCTTTATTGCATACGGCTTTCCGGTTCCGGAGTTGCAGGTGGAGTTTCGCGATCCGCTCGATTCGAGCCAGGTGTTTCGGGTCGATTATTTCTGGAGGCTCGAGGACGGGACGTGCGTGATTGGCGAGCTCGACGGAAAGGGGAAGTATACCTTGCAGAACGGCGAGGGTCGGGAGTCGGTTGACCCGTTCGTGGCAGAGCGTCAGCGGGAGTCTCATCTGACAATGCTCGGTCACAAGGTGCTTCGGTTCACGTTTGATGAACTCAAGAACCCGGGGAAGCTGGTTGAAAAGATGAGGCTAGCGGGTATTTCGCAGCGGGCCGATTTGGCTGAGGAATGGAGGCGTCAGTGGTATGGGCGTTGAGGGGTACGGCTAACACGGATGTGGTTGTTCCGGACGAGTTCGTCTCAATCTGTAACATCTAGAGGCTGTTTGGCCTCGTAACTGTTACAGATTGAGATGGGCAAGTGACGCGTCGGCCGAATGTCTCAACCTGTAACAACAAAGGACCGTTTGACCTTCTAACTGTTACAGATCAAGACGGAAGG
>CABSBA010000035.1 GCA_902475825.1 uncultured Collinsella sp.
TCAGGCACACCAGGATAATCATAAAGTTGACGCGACCGCCCGCGATGGAGATCTGCGGCGCCAAGCCCGCCTGCAGCAGGACGCAGACAATGGCGGCAATCGCAAAAGTGCGGGAGCCAGTCCCCTGTTCGTGTAGATCCATGGACATGCCTCCCTATTCGCTCGAGCCCGAGTCAGTCGTGTCGGACGCATCGGAGTTTTCATCCGAGCTTTCATCTTTGGACTTGGTGGCCGCATCGCGCGAGGTGCCCTGCGGCGTACTGTTGGCGCTGCTCACATCCTCGTCCGAAGCCGACTGCTCATCGGTCAGCGACGTAATGACCAGCACTTCCTCGTTGTTTTCGGCCGTTGTCTGAGCGCGCACGACGATGGTGTAGTACACATCGTTGGCAGACTTCTCCACCGACGAGACCGTACCGAGCGGCAGGCCCTTGGGGAATACGCCGCCGATGCCCGAGGTCACGATGATATCGCCCACCTTCACGTCGGAGTCGACACTCACGTGCTCCAGGCGCAGGGTACCGTCGGGCTGCCCCTGCAGCATGCCCTGAGCACGCGTATCCTGCACCATGGCGGACACACCCGAGTTCTCATCACTAATCAGGCGGACGGTGGAGGTCTTGGCCGAAACCTCGATAATCTGACCGATGACACCGGCAGAACTCGTCACGGGCATGTTGATGGTAAGACCGTCGGCAGAGCCTTTGTCGATGGTAACGGTCGAGGTCCAGGCATCGCCCGACGCGCCGACAATGCGAGCCGCGGTGGACTTGAGGTTGTAGGTCGACTGAAGACCGACCAGGCTCTCGAGTCGCTCGGCGGTCTTTTGAGCCTCGGAGAGCTCGGCAACCTTTGACGTCAGGACCTCGTTTTGCTTCTTAAGCTCGTCGAGGGTGTCTTGCGAAGCCGTAAGGTTTGAGAACACGTTTCCGATTGCGTTAAAGGGCGCGGCCACAGCCGAGCCCACAAAACGCACCGGCGAGGTAATCGTCGTCACGCCAGAACGCACGGCATGAATCGGTCCCGCCTCACCCTCGCGAATGTAAAACGTAAGCAGCAGCACCGAAATTACGCTGAAAACAATCAACGGGCGCATACCCGTTGATTGTCGCTTGGTATTCAGATTTGAAGAGAAACCCGAAGATCGTGCCAAATGGAATCCACCTTTTGGAAATTAAGCATTGGTCTGGACGAAGCCACCGTCAAACGCGTTGGCCTCGAGCACGCGGGCGCAGCCGTTGACGACGTTGTCGAGCGCCGTAGGGCTGACGTTGACCGAAACGCCGGTCTCGTCGCGCAGACGCACGTCGAGGCCGCGCAGCAGCGCACCGCCGCCGGTCAACAGGATGCCGTAGTACATAAGATCCGAGGCAAGATCGGGCGGCGTGGCGTCGAGGGCGTCCTTGACGGCCTTGGCCATCTCGTCGAGCGGCTTATTGAGCGCGCGACGAATCTCCTCGCTCTCGATGCGCACGGTCTTGGGCAGGCCCGTGATCACGTCGCGGCCGTTGACCTCGACGTCGAGCTCGTCCTTGAGCGGCACGGCAGAACCGACCTTGATCTTGATGTCCTCGGCCGTGCGCTCGCCGATAGCCAGGTTATAGGCATCGCGAACGTGGGTAAGGATGGCCTGATCAAACTCGTCACCGGCAATGCGGATGGACTGCGACACGACGATACCGCCCATGGCGATAACGGCGACCTCGGTGGTACCGCCACCGATATCGATGACCATGGAGCCGGTGGGCTCCTCGACAGGCAAGTCGGCGCCGATGGCAGCAGCCATGGGCTCCTCGATCAAGTATGCCTGGCGGGCACCGGCCTGGATCGTAGCCTCAAAAACGGCGCGCTTCTCGACCGACGTGACGCCGGAGGGGACGCAGACGACAACGCGCGGACGCGGGGTCCACGGATAGCGCTTCTCGGACGCCTTGTCGATAAAATAGCGAAGCATGGCCTCGGTAACGTCAAAGTCGGCGATAACGCCGTCCTTAAGGGGACGCACAGCCACAATGTTGCCGGGCGTACGGCCGAGCATGCGCTTTGCCTCGATACCGACAGCCAGGATGCGCTCATCGTTCTTGTCGATGGCGACAACGGAGGGCTCGCGAATGACGATGCCCTTGCCGCGCACGGAGACAAGCGTGTTGGCGGTGCCGAGGTCGATGGCAAGATCGCCCGCATAGCTACCGAAGAACATATCCATCAAAGAAAACAACGCAACTCCTGATGTGTTGGATGATTGCTGGAAAACTACTAGCCCATCATACTAGCGCAAGCCCGGCACCTCACTTGCGGTGAAGCACCGGGCAGCGCCAAATCTCATAAGGTCACTACTGGTTGTCAGCGGCCGAGAGATCGATGTCGAGCGAGGAGACGGCCCAACCGATATGGTTGTCGGAGCGCACGAACTTGACGGTGTACTCCTGCTCGCCGCCCTTGGACAGCGACGCCTTGACCTTAGCGGTGGTCTCGGTCATAGACTGATCCATGCCCTCGATGGAGACGGTGGCGCCCTGCGGAATCGAGGAAATGATCATCGACTTGGCGTCCTCGGACAGGCTGGAGGCCAGACAGGACTCGGCCTTGGCGGTATCGCCGTCACCTGCGGCCTGGAACAGGTCGGTGACAACAGACTCCTGCGAAGGGAAGCCCAGGCCGCGCGTGTAGGCAAAGCCAAGACCGCCTGCGGCAAGGACAATCAGCAGAAGCAGCACCAAGAAGACCTTGAGCCCCGTATGACGATGGCGACGACGGACCTTGGCCTCCTTGCGGTCCTGCTGAACCATCTCGGACTCGGACAGGGTGAAGAAGCCGGTGTCCGAGGGGTCGGGCATAAACTGACCGGTAGCGCCCGTGGGGTCGAGCGGGTCGACGGCGGGAGCATCCATCGCGGGCGCCGGAGCCGTGGCCATGGCCGTCTGGGCCGAAAGCGCAGCGAGGGAATCTTGCACGCGGGCAAGCTCATCGGCCTGCTCGGGCGTGAGCTGGTAGATGCCATCGGCGGTGGCGGCGTTAAAGGCATCGAGCGCGTCAGAGGGGCGACCGGCGGCAGAGAGCGCCTCACCCATACCGGCGTTAAGCGCACGCGTGTCGTCGCGCGGACCGGCAAAGTCGATGGCCGTGCGGTAGGTCTCCACGGCGTCTGCCGGACGGCCGAGTTTAATGAAGCAGCGGCCAAGATCGCCAAGGGCAGCGGCGGGAGCCGGGTTGGCACCATCGATGGCGGCCTGACGGAAGGCAGTGCCGGCATTGGCATAATCACCCGACTGGAACAGGGCGTTGCCCAAACCCAGATACGCCTTAAACGGCGTGGCATAGGATGCATCCTGCGTTGCGGCAGAGAACACCTGGGCTGCGGTCGCATAGTCACCCACGGCAGCAAGCGCCTTACCGCGGTTGGTGAGCAGCGCGCCGCGCTTGCCATAGGTACCGTCGTTGAGGGCGGCGGCGTAGGCCTCGGCGGCCTCGACATACATACCCAGGTGCATCAAGGCGTTGCCGCGCAGATGGTCGGCCTCGCCCATGATCTCACTGGGGGTCTTTGCCGCACCGAGCATCTGGGCGGCAGCGGAATAATCACCCGCGCGATAAGCGGCGCGGCCCTGTTGGATCAGCTGGCTATTCAAGGAAGTCCCCTTTACTCGTGAACGATCTCGACATGGACGATCTCGTCACCGGCACGCAGCTGCGAGATGACGTCGAGGCCCTCGACCGTGGTGCCAAAGACGGTATAGCCGGAGTCGAGGTTGTGCTGGGCACCCAGGCAGAAGTAGAACTGCGAACCTGCGGAATCGGGATCCATGGAACGTGCCATGGCAAGCGCGCCGTCGACGTGGCTGTTACGCGGGTTGGTAGCGAACTCGCCCTTGATGCAGTAGCCGGGGCCACCGGTACCGGGCATGCCGTCGGGGCCCTCAAGGCCGGCGGCGACATCGGCGCCGGACATATCGCGGGTATTGGGGTCGCCGCCCTGGATCACAAAACCGGGCACATAGCGATGGAACGACGTCTCGATCACCGCGCACTCATCGCCGGCAAGCTGATACTCGGGCGTGTAGAGCTCTTTCTTAAAACCAAACATGTGGTTCCTTCCTCGTGCGTTTAAAGCATATTTGTACGAATTGTAGCAATAAGCACGGGCTTCCATCAATTGCGCACGCAGGTTATGCCGCCGGAGGGCAACAAATTACGAACGTTGCTGCGGTCTCCATGCGCTCACGTTGGCGTCGTACTGGTTAAGCGCGCTGTTGCCGCCCTGCGCCATGGGCGCCAAGATCTCGCTCTGGCGAGCACTCAGCGACTCACCGTCGGGGATGGAAAGTGAAATGTCCCAGCTCTGGCAAATCACATCAACACGCTCGTACATCCACTCGGCAAGCTGCTTGAGGTGCTCGATGTCCTCGGCATAGGCTGTGTCGTCCTGGTACTTAAGATTGTCGAGTTCGTCCTGCGTCTGCTTGATGCGGTCGCGCAGGTCATAGGCGCTCTGCGACATCTCCTGGCGCGTGCTGAGCGTAGAGCGCAGATAGCCGCTGTTAAAGGAGGTTATCACCTCGCCGATCTCGTCCTCGGTGTTGTACGAGAGGATGGTCTGGTAAATTTGGTCGAGCTTGGCATAAAGTTCATCGTCAGTGAGCACGACCTCCTCCTTGACCACGTCGGTGGCGTCGTCGTCATCGCTCTCATCGACCTTGGCGGCATCGTCCTGAGTCTGCTCGCCCTTCTGGCGCGAAGGGAAAGTACTCTGCGCGGCATGGCCAAACTCGCTATAGAATCCCGGCATGACGCCCAGGGGATCGGTCGTCACAAACCAATAGGCACCGCTGCACACGGCCGCGAGCACCGCAACGACGATAACCGGCTTGGGAATATGGCGCTTATGCTTGTGGTAGGCATCCTCGTCGGGATGCACCTTGCGCTTGGGCTTCTGTTTGCTGGACTGAGCATCGTCTCGCAGGGAAACCGGCGTCGGCATGTCCACCTTGGGGATGCCAAAATCCTTGTCGAAGGCCGGCAGCACGCAAGTCTCGTTGGGATCGGCGGCGTCCGAAAGCACCGCGGCGGCAGACGCCGGCGCATGGGGCACCTCGGTATCAATCTGCTCCTGCGTCAAGCGCGGAAAGCCGGCCGTGCGGCCCGCCGCCAGATCGGATGCGGCCGCGTCTTTAGAAAGGATGCCCGGGGCGGGGCGCCCGCACTTGGGACAGGTGCGATCGTGCGGGGACAGGCGCGCGCCGCAACCATCGCAGAATACGAACTCGGTATGCTCGGGACCGTCGCCCGGACCAACGTATGCGTTGCAGTAAGGACAGAACGAGGCGCCGTCCTCTATGGTCTTAAGGCAATGCGGGCAGATCACGGCTTCCTCTTTTCGGAGCAATTCATACAGTCGAGGTTAGAGCATAGCATCGCCACGCCCCCACAGGAGCAAGGCACCAATTCAACATCGCCAGGAAAGCGCCATATCAGCGGCGACGCGCTTGGCAAAACGCTGGGCAGTTGAACCCGTCGAGCTCACCTTACTGCCGCCGCGGCCCAGACGGACGCGAACGCCACGGCCAAAGCCGGTGGCAGCATGGCGGCGGCGCGGCTTAAGCGAGTCCATCATCGTGGCGAGCTTAAAGAACACCGTGCAGGTAAAGACGATGATCGCCAGCAAGATAACGGCCTCGCCCGTCGAAAGGTTGGCGATAGACAGCAGCCCCGGGAATCCGATAACGCCCACAAGGATGCCGACGACGACAAATACAAAGAGCACCACGCGCAAAGGGGTGAGCGGCTGCGAGATGCGCCAGATCAGGCTCACGCTCGCCGCGCACGACGTAAGCAGGCACATGGTCGAAAGGGTGAGCTGGTTAAAGCCGAACACGCGCGCCACAAAGATATCGAGCGCCGCAGCCATTATGACCGCCAGCGACGCCGGCAGCGCACGCTTGAGCACGTTGGTCAAGAATGACCCCTTCACGCGGGCATTATTGGGCTCCAAACCCAGCACAAAGCCCGGCGCGCCGATGCAGAAGAAGTTGATGAGTGTCATCTGAATCGGCTCGAAGGGATATGGCGGAAACGCGATGCACAGCGCCGCCAAGCCCATCGAGAACAGCGTCTTGGTCAGAAACAGCGCCGCAGAGCGCTGCAAGTTGTTGATGGAGCGACGGCCCTCAGCCACCACGGCGGGCATCGAGGCAAAATCGTTGTCGACAAGCACGATCTCGGCCACGTTGCGCGCGGCGTCGGAACCGGCGGCCATGGCTACGGAGCAGTCGGCCTCCTTGAGTGCCAGTACGTCGTTGACGCCGTCGCCCGTCATGGCAACGGTATGCTCGCGACGCTTGAGCGCCTGCACGAGCTCGCGCTTCTGCTGCGGCGTCACGCGGCCAAAGACGTGGTAGCGATCCACCGCGGCATCAATCTTGGACGGCGTATCGAGTGTCGTGGCGTCGACGTAGGCATCGGCCCCCGGAACGCCCACCACGCGCGCGATCGACGACACCGTGCGCGGGTCGTCGCCGCTGATCACGTTGAGGGTCACGCCCTGCTCGTTAAAGTAGCCGATGGTCTCGGCGGCCGAGGAGCGGATCTCGTCGCGAATGGTCACAAAGCCCACGGGCTCGGCCTCGCCAACCATATCGCCGTCGGGCGTAAAGCCGTCCACGCGCGCCACCACAAGTACGCGGCAGGTGTCGGCGAGCTCGGCCACACGGGTCTCGACCTGAGCAAAGGCGCGCTCCGAAAGCACAAATTGCGCTGCGCCCATCACATAGGAGCCCTGCGCAAACGAGGCGCCGCTCCACTTTTTGGACGACGAGAACGGAATGACCGACAGCGGCTCGGACACCTCTACCGGGCGGTCGGCGTAATAGTTGAGCAGCGCCTGACAGGTCTCGTTGGCGTCTGCCGAGGTGGCACGCGCCACGTTGGCGAGCGCAAAATCGAGGACTGTGGTCTCGACGGGAACAGCCGCCTCGTCCGAATCCGCGCCAAAACCAACACCCTCAAAAGGCAGCGGATAGGTGCCCTCAACCTCCATGCGACCCGACGTGATGGTGCCTGTCTTGTCCAAGCACAGCACGTCGACGCGCGCGAGCGTCTCGATGCAGTAGAGCTGCTGCGCAAGTACCTTGCGGCGCGCCAGGCGCACCGTGGCGATGGCAAGCACCGACGAGGTCAGCAGCACCAGGCCCTGCGGAATCATGCCCAAAAGAGCGCCCACCGTAGACAGCAGCGCCGACGAAGGCACGCGACCGGCAAGCAGCTCGGAAAAACACCACGAAAGCGCGCTATCGCCCGGCGTACCGGCGGCATCCCACAGCTCACTCACGCTCGAGGCAAAGAGCGCCAGGCCGAGCGGAATCATAATGAGGCTCGCAAAGCGCACGATGGCGTTGAGCGCATTCATGATCTCGGAATTGACCTTTTTGACGTACTTGGCCTCGTTGTTGATCTTGGCCACGTAGTTGTCGGCGCCAACATGGATCACGCGGGCGCGCAGCAGGCCCGAGTCGATAAAGCTGCCGCTCATGAGCTCGGAGCCGGGCTGCTTTTTGATGAGATCGCTCTCGCCCGTCAGCAGGCTCTCGTTCACGAGTGCCTCACCCGAAACCACCACGGCGTCGGCCGGAATCTGGTCACCGCGCCCCAAGCGGATGATGTCGTCGAGCACGATCTGGTCCAGATCGAGCTCCACCTCGGCACCGTCGCGCACCGCGATGGCCTTCTTAGAGGTCAGCAGCGTAAGCTTATCGACCATCCGCTTGGAGCGCATGGACTGAATGACGCCGATGGCGGTATTCAAAAACACCACGAACAGGAACGTCAGGTTCTTAAACGAACAGCGTTGATCAAGTTAAACAGCGTGCAGAGGTTCTCGATGATGAGCTCTTTGACCGATTTGGTCTTAAGCTCCATGTTGCGGTTGATCTTACCGGCGGCGATGCGCTCCTCGACCTCGGCGGTCGAAAGCCCGCGCTCGATATCCGTTACTGCCATACCATGTCCCATCACGTCGCGTCGGTATAAGAAAACCGCCCGGACCATGCGAGGTTCGGACGGTCTTACGTTCGATGGTGCCCCATGTTGGATTCGAACCAACGGCCTTCTGCTCCGGAGGCAGACGCTCTAATCCCCTGAGCTAATAGGGCGAACGGTTGGCATTATACCCAAGTGCGCAACGGGCTAACAAAAGTATAACGGCTCGCGATGCGGGCCGTTTTTGCAAGAGCTATCCATCGAGGTGAGAGGCACACCATGATTGCGATTTTAAAGCAGAGCGCCAGCGACGAGGCCGTCGGCCATATCGTCAGCTGGATTGAGAAGAAGGGTCTCAAGACCGACGTCTCGCGCGGCGAGAACGAGACCATCATCGGCCTGGTGGGCGATACGACCAAGATCGACCCGTTCCTGCTCGAGTCCATGGATGTCGTCGAGCGCGTGCAGCGCGTCTCCGAGCCTTTTAAGCGCGCCAACCGCAAGTTCCACCCCGAGGACTCCATCATCGACTGCGGGCACGGCGTCAAAATCGGCGGCGACCAGTTCCAGGTCATCGCCGGCCCCTGCTCCGTCGAGGGCGAGAACCTCATCCGCATCGCCCGCCGCGTAAAGGCCGCCGGCGCCACGATGCTGCGCGGCGGCGCCTACAAGCCCCGCACCTCCCCGTACGCCTACCAGGGCATGGGCCCCGCCGGCCTGGACCTGCTGTGCGAGGCATCCGCCGAGCTCGACATGCCGATCGTCACCGAGATCATGGACCCGCGCGACGTGCAGGTCTTCTTGGATAAGAAGATCGACGTCATGCAGATCGGCGCCCGCAACGCGCAGAACTTCCCCCTGCTCAAGGAGGTCGGCAAGACCAAGACCCCGGTCCTGCTCAAGCGCGGCATGTCCGGCACCGTCGACGAGCTGCTCATGGCTGCCGAGTACATCATGAGCGAGGGCAACGACAACGTCATCCTGTGCGAGCGCGGCATTCGCACCTTCGAGACCCGCACCCGCAACACCTTCGACCTCAACGCCGTGCCGGTGCTGCACCACCTGTCGCACCTGCCCGTCGTCGCCGACCCCAGCCACGCCACCGGCTACACCCGCTATGTCGAGCCCATGGCGCTCGCTGCGACCGCCTGCGGCGCCAACGGCCTGGAGATCGAGGTCCACGACGACCCGAGCCACGCTTGGTCCGACGGCGCTCAGGCCCTCACGCCTGACCAGTTCGATGACACCATGCGCCGCATCCGCGCCATCCGCGAGGTCGTCTGCCAAGAGACCATGGTGTAGGCCATGGGTACGGTGAGAAACGCACGCGTCAACCAAGGCGGCCCCAAGTGCGCCGGCATCGTGGGCCTGGGCCTCATCGGCGGCAGCTTTGCCCGCGGCTATGCGCAGGCGGGCGTTCGCGTGCTTGCCTGGGACCCCGACGATGACGTGATGACGGCCGCCAGCATGGGTACCGTCGCCGGCGAGCTCAACGACGAGACGCTCGGTGAGTGCGACATCATCGTCCTTGCCTGCTATCCCGAGGCATGCATCGAGTGGCTCGAGGCCCACGCCCAGGCGCTCGCCGACGCTACCGACACCGAAGCCATCATGGGCCCCGTGGTAATCGACACCGTGGGTGTGAAGGGCATTGTGTGTGAACGGGCCTTTGAGCTCGCACGAGAGCACGGCTTTTACTTTGTGGGCGCACACCCCATGGCGGGCACGCAGTTCTCGGGCTACGCGCACTCCCGCGCCGACCTGTTCCAGGGCGCACCACTCGTGCTCGTTCCGCCCGCGGTAGACGATGCCCTCAAACTGGAGCTCTTGGGCCAGGTGCGCGAGATGGTGCGCCCCTTGGGGTTTGGCAAGTTCAGCGTGACCACCGCTGCCGAGCACGACCGCGTGATCGCCTTTACGAGCCAGCTCGCGCACGTGGTGTCCAACGCCTACGTAAAGAGCCCCACCGCCCAGGTCCACCACGGCTTTTCGGCCGGCAGCTACCGCGACCTCACGCGCGTGGCACACCTCAACCCGCAGATGTGGTCCGAGCTCATGATTGACGACGCCGACGCTCTTGCCTTCGAGATCGACCATCTGATCGATGCGCTCGGCGCCTACAGCCGTGCGCTCAAGAACCGCGACCAGCGTTATCTTGAGAATCTCCTTGCCGAGGGCGATCGCATCAAGCGCGCACTCGACGATGAGAGCGCCCACTAGACCACCCATCACGCCAGGTCGAAAGGACCATAGCTTATGGCGATTACCATCGATATCGACACCGCACGCCC
Organism: uncultured Collinsella sp.; assembly: GCA_902475825.1. Classification (GTDB taxonomy): domain Bacteria; phylum Actinomycetota; class Coriobacteriia; order Coriobacteriales; family Coriobacteriaceae; genus Collinsella. The sequence continues at coordinate 10,263 of CABSBA010000035.1, forward strand.
CTACCAGGTGCACGTGGGCACCTTTTTGCTGGAGCAGACAGGGCCGCTCGTTCGCGCCACCGCTGGAGGCACCCGCGCCGTCATCGTGACGGACACCAACGTGGGTCCGCTCTACCAGATGCCCGTCAAGCAGAGCCTGGAGGCGTCAGGCTATGAGGTAAGCATTTGCACCTTCGAGGCCGGCGAGGCACACAAGCGCGCCGAGACCTACGTTGCCATTCTCGAGTTTGTAGCCGAGCACGAGCTTTCGCGTTCCGACGTGATCGTGGCGCTCGGCGGCGGCGTTGTGGGCGACGTGGCCGGCTTTGTGGCCGCCACCTACATGCGCGGCTGCAAGTTTGTGCAGATTCCCACAAGCCTGCTCGCCATGGTGGACTCGTCGGTGGGCGGCAAGACGGCCATCGACCTGGCAGCCGGCAAGAACCTAGCCGGCGCCTTTTGGCAGCCGAGCGTGGTCATCGCCGACGTGGGGTGCCTGGCAACCCTCACGCCCGAGCAGTTCGCCGACGGCTGCGGCGAGGTCGTCAAGCACGCCGTAATCGCCGACCCCGAGCTCTTCGCCGAGCTGGAGAAGACCCCGCTCACGCTGGAGCTCCTCAACCAGGACGTGGCCCGCGTGGCGCTCATCATCGCCCGCAACATCGACATTAAGCGCGCCGTGGTCGTTGCCGACGAGCGCGAGACCAACCAGCGCAAGCTCCTCAACTTTGGACACAGCGCCGGACACGCCGTCGAGGCCTGCGAGCACTTTGAGCTGGGACACGGCAACTGCGTGTCGATCGGCATGGGCATCATCACGCGCGCCGCGGCCCTGCACGGCATTTGCGACGCCGAGCTGCCCGACCGCATCGAAGAGCTCTGCGCCCGTCATGGCCTCAAGACCCGCTGCGAGCTTTCGGCCGACGCCGTCTTTGCCGAGGCGCTGCACGACAAAAAACGCGCCGGTGACACTATCGACCTGGTGATTCCGCACGGCATTGGCCGCTGCAGCATCGAGCGCACGCCGCTTTCCACCTTCCATGATTTAATTGCCGAGGGCCTCGGCCAGAAGGGAGACGCATCCG
>CABSBA010000036.1 GCA_902475825.1 uncultured Collinsella sp.
GGAAACGAGCATGTTAGATAGATTTACCGATCGCGCGCGTAAGGTCATGTCTATGGCCAAGCAGGAGGCGCTCGATCTTCATTCAAATAAGGTGGGCACCGAGCATCTGCTGCTCGCGCTCGCCAAGGAGGACGAGGGCATTGCCGCGGAGGCGCTGCGCTCGCTCGATATCTCCTACGACGACATCATGGACACCCTCAAGGAGGTCCAGACTACTGTTCCCGAGCCCAGCGAGGAGACCGAGGCCGCTAAGCTCGCCTTTACGCCGCTCGTCATCAGCGTGATGGAGCGCTCTTTCCGCGTGGCGCGCGAGAACAACCAGACCTATGTGTCGACCGAGCACCTACTCATCGGTATCGTCGAAGAGGGCAACGGCATGGCCATGGACATCCTCATGCGCCTAGGTGTGTCGTCCGCCTCCATCAAAAAGGCTATCGAGAAACTCACCGCCAAGGACCAGGACAAGAAGCGTCCACTCGCCGGCGCCGGTGCTGGTCGTCCCGGTGCGGGCCTGCCGTTCTTTAGCGGCTCGGACGCCTCGCAGCAAAAGGGGAGCGGCACCGACACGCTCAAGCAGTTCGCCACCAACCTTACGCAGAAAGCGCGCGACGGTGAGCTCGACCCCGTGATCGGTCGCGAAAAGGAAGTCCAGCGCATGATGGAGATCCTTTCGCGCCGCACCAAGAACAACCCGCTTATCTTGGGTGACCCCGGTGTGGGCAAGACGGCCATCGTCGAGGGGCTGGCGCAGCAGATCGCTGCCGGCAATGTGCCCGAGAACCTTATGAACCAGAACATCTGGACGCTCGACCTGCCGGGTCTTGTCGCGGGCGCCAAGTATCGCGGTGAGTTTGAGGAGCGCCTCAAGAACGTGATCCAGGAGGCGACCGAAGCCGACGACGTCATCCTGTTTATCGACGAGATGCACACCATCATCGGTGCCGGTTCCGCCGAGGGATCCATCGATGCAAGCTCCATGCTCAAACCCGTGCTCGCGCGCGGCGCTTTCCAGATTATCGGTGCCACGACGGCCGAGGAGTTCCGTAAGTACCTCACTAAGGATCCGGCCTTTGAGCGCCGCTTCCAGACCATCGATGTCGAGGAGCCGAGCGTCGAGGACACGGTCAAAATCCTGACCGCGCTCAAGCCGCGCTACGAGGAGCACCACCACGTGCGCTACACGCAGGGTGCTATCGAGGCCGCCGCGAACCTCTCCAACCGCTACATTCAGGACCGCTTCCTGCCCGATAAGGCCATCGACCTCATCGACGAGGCCGGTGCTCGCGCCCGCATCGCCGCCAACCGTGCACCTGAGCCGGTGCGCGAGGCCGAACATCGCGTCGAAGAGCTCAAGGCTGCCGCACAGGAGGCTACCGAGAGCGACGACATGAACAAGGCTGCCGAGATCACTGAGCAGCAAAAGGCTGCCGAGATTGAGCTTGCCGAGGCCAAGGCTGCCTGGACGGCCGAGCTCGACGCCAGCCCGCTCACCATCGATGTCGCCCAGATTGCCGACATCGTGTCCGTGACCTCGGGCGTGCCAGTGTCTTCGCTCACCGAGAGCGAGAGCCGTCGCCTGCTGCAGGCCGAAAGCGTGCTCAAGACCCGCATTATCGGCCAGGACGAGGCCGTCGAGGCCGTTGCCAAGGCCGTGCGCCGCAGCCGCTCGCCGCTCAAGGACCCGCGCCGCCCTGGCGGCAGCTTTATCTTCCTGGGCCCCACCGGCACGGGCAAGACCGAGCTCGCCAAGACGCTCGCCGAGTATCTCTTTGGTAGCAAGGACGCGCTCATCAGCTTCGACATGTCGGAGTTCGGTAGCGAGTTCGAGGTCTCCAAGCTTATCGGTAGCCCTCCGGGCTACGTGGGCCACGACGAGGGCGGTCAGCTCACCAAGGCCGTTCGTCGTCATCCGTACTCGGTCGTGCTGTTCGATGAGATCGAGAAGGCGCACCCTGATATCTTCAACATTCTGCTGCAGGTGCTGGAGGAGGGCCGCCTGACCGATAGCCAGGGCAAGACGGTCGATTTCCGCAACACTGTGATTATCATGACGTCCAACGTGGGCGCCCGCGAGATCGCGCAGGATGCGAGCGTGGGCTTTGGCACCACCGGAGAGCAGGGTCTTACGTCGAGTGAGATTCGCGGCCGTGCGATGGGCGAGCTCAAGCGCCTGTTCCGCCCCGAGCTGCTCAACCGTATCGATGACATCGTGGTGTTCCAGAAGCTTTCGGGTGAGAACCTGACCAAGATCGCTCACCTGCTGGTGGACGACCTGCGCCAGCGCCTGATTGCCAACGGCATGAACATCAAGCTCACCGATGCGGCCTACGACAAGATCGTGGCCGAGGGCACTGATCTTACCAATGGCGCGCGTCCGCTGCGCCGTGCCATCCAAAAGCTCATCGAGGACCCGCTGTCCGAGGAGCTGCTGGCCGGCGAGTGGGGCGAGGGCGATACCGTCCTGTGCGATGTGGCCGATGGCAAGTTTGTCTTTAGCCACGGCACGGGCGAGATCCCGGCACCGCGTCCGGCGGGCACGCTCGGTGGCGATACCGCTCCGGCGGCGCCGCACACTGGCAGCGCTGCGCCCGTCAGCGGCGGCGTGACCTCGGGCCCCGGCGGCATGATGCAAGCCGGTTCCGGCGCGCTGTAGGTTGTGGCGACAATTTGATACGTGTAATCGAGGCGTTCTGGCAAGGGCGCCTCGATTTGTAGAGCTGCGAAGTTGTGACCGTTGCGCTATGCGGTTCGCCGTTAGCCGATGATGCGAGAGCGCTCGGCGTATTCGACTGGTTTATGCAAACAAAGTCTGGGAATATACAAGGCGCATGTCTTATTGTCTAACCAGTTGCGCCAAGGAGGCACCATGGACTACAAGATTACCGGCTACGAGCCCGCCCAGCTGTTCCATTTCTTTGAGGAGGTCAGCGCGATCCCCCGTGGGTCTGGCAACGAGAAGGGCATCAGCGATTTCCTGGTTGCGTTTGCCAAGGAGCGCGGTCTCGATGTGTACCAGGACGAGGTCTACAACGTCATCATTCGCAAGCCCGCTTCTGCCGGCGCCGAGAATGCCCCGGCCGTCATGCTGCAGGGCCACATCGACATGGTGTGCGACAAGTTGGGTTCCGTTGAGCACGACTTTACGACCGATGGTATCGACCTGGTCGTCAAGGACGGCGTCCTCACCGCTAACGGCACCACCCTGGGCGCCGACAACGGCATTGCTGTCGCTCTGATGCTTACCGTGCTCAACGACGATTCGATTGCTCATCCGGCCCTCGAGTGCGTGTTCACCACCGACGAGGAGACCGGCCTGGTCGGCGCCGAGACGCTCGACAAGTCCCAGATCAGCGCCCGCACCATGATTAACCTTGACTCCGAGGAAGAGGGCGTTGCCACCGTCAGCTGCGCCGGCGGCGTCGTCGTTACCTACACCTGCCCGATCGCGCGCGAGCACAAGACCGGCAGCACCCTTACGCTCGAGATCTCCGGCCTGCTGGGTGGTCACTCCGGCTCCGACATCAACCTGGAGCGCGGCAACGGCAACCTCATCATGGCCCGTATCATCGACCGTCTGATGGTCGCCGGCGAGCCCGCCATCGTCAGCTTTAACGGCGGCACCAAGGACAACGCCATCAACCGTGAGTGCAAGGCTGTTCTGGTCTACGCCGACCACGCTGCCGCCGAGGCCGCGGCCCAGATCGCAAAGGGCATCATCGCCGACGTCACCGCCGAGCTCGAGGTCTTCGACCCCGGCTTTACCTGCACCGTCGAGATTGCCGACAGCGTTGAGGTCGAGGCCATGGACCAGAAGTCCGCGCTTGCCCTCATCCGCGCCCTGCGTCTTGCCCCTAACGGCGTGATTCGCCGCAACGTCGCCACCGACGGCTCCGTCGAGGTTTCCTCCAACATCGGTGTGGTTGCCACTTCTGACGACGAGGTCAAGATCATGCTGTCCCCGCGCTCCTCGATCACCTCGCTGCAGAACGAGTTCAAGGACCGCCTGCAGACGCTGGCCGATGTCCTGGGCTTCGACGCCAAGTTTGAGTTCGAGTATCCCGGCTGGAGCTATGCCGAGCATTCGCCGGTCCGCGACGTCTTTGTCGAGAGCTATCGTGAGCTCTTTGGCTCCGAGCTGCGCATCGAGTCCATTCACGCCGGCCTTGAGTGCGGCCTGTTTGCCGAGGCCCTGCACGGCCTGGACGCCATTGCCGTGGGCCCGACGCTCTCCGATGTCCACACCCCGGACGAGAGCATGGAGCTCGCTTCTGCCGAGCGCTTCTACGAGCTGCTCATCGACGTCCTCAAGCGCCTCGCTGCGTAAAGGTCGCCTTGGCTAAGCCGCTCTAAAACGGCTGGCAATGAAAACGGCCGCCTGGCGTAATGCCGGGCGGCCGTTATTCGTTACAGTGCGAGGATCCCCAGGTGCTCAAGCAAGATCTTAAGCCCGATGAGGACGAGTACGACGCCACCCACGATGGTGGCGGGTTTTTCGTAGCGCGCGCCAAAGGTGTGGCCGATCGCCACGCCGGCGATGGAGAAGACAAAGGTCGTGATGCCAATGAGTGACACGGCGGGAACGATGTCGACCGAGAGCGCCGCAAACGAGATACCCACGGCGAGCGCGTCAATCGAGGTGGCGATGGCGAGAATCAGGTATTCTCCCAGGTCAATCCTCTCGGCATCCTTGTTGTCGCCTTCGCCCTCGTCTTCGGTAAAGGCTTCCCACAGCATCTTGCCGCCGATAAAGGCCAAAAGGATAAAGGCAATCCAATGGTCGATGGGGCCGATGATGCCCATAAATTGGCTGCCGAGTGCCCAACCGATCACGGGCATGCCGGCCTGAAAGCCGCCAAAGAACAGGCCGAGCACCACGGCGACCTTAAGGTTGATCTTTTTCATGCCGAGGCCCTTGCAGATGGATACGGCAAAGGCGTCCATCGAAAGGCCAACGGCAAGCAACACAAGCTCTACGAGTCCCATAGTCTGGCTCCCTCTCTGCGGGCAGGCCCGCATGTACCTCTGGTGGGGGAGCAACAAAAAGAGACCCGTGGCGTACGCGTTGCGCGCACAACCACGAGTCTCGTTCATTAAGGCAAGCCAGGCCGCATTGGCCAGTATGTTGACTTGCCGCGCCACCGGAGGCGAACCCGGTCACGCGACTACTCCCTCATTTATGTGATTCTCGATGCTACCACATGAGTAGTCAATTTGGGACGGGCTCTTTTGACTCCTAAATAGCTACCCCAGCGGTGTTCGCTCATTCTGTAAGCATCGGATTTCGCGAGCGCTGCAGACGCAAACCGTGAGAAACTATTTAGCGTTTATGGAGCGTATACGATGGGAGCGATGCCTTGGATAAGAACGAGCTGCAAAAGCGTATGGAACAGGCCATCCGCCTGACGGCACCTGGTCAGCCGATCCGCACTGCCCTCGACATGATCATCGCCGGTCACCTGGGCGCCCTTATCTGCGTTGGCGACACCGAAAACGTGCTTGCTGCCGGTAACGACGGCTTCCCGCTCAACATTTCGTTCACCTCGAACCGTCTGTTCGAGCTCTCCAAGATGGACGGCGCCATTGTCATCGACGGCGACCTCACCCAGATCCTGCGCGCCAACTTCCACCTCAATCCCGATCCCTCGCTTGCCACGAGCGAGACAGGTATGCGTCACCGCACCGCCGCTCGCATGTCGGTGCTCACCGATGCCATCGTGATCTCGGTCTCGGCCCGTCGTGCCGTCGTCAACGTGTACGTTCACGGCAAGAGCTACGAGATCCAGCCCGTCACCACCATCATGAGCTCGGTCAACCAGCTCGTCGCCACGCTCCAGACCACCCGTCAGTCGCTCGATCGCTCCCTGCTGCGTCTGACGGCCCTCGAGCTCGACGACTATGTTACGCTCGCCGACATTACCGGTATTTTCTCGAGCTTCGAGATCATGCAGCAGGCAAAGACTGAGCTTAAGGATTGCATCGTCAAGTTGGGTAACCAGGGCAAGCTCGTACAGATGCAGCTCGAGCAGCTCGCGGGCTCCAGCATGGATACCGAATACGACCTGATGATCCGCGACTACGCGAGTGACTCTTCCGAGGCTAATGCCGAGAAGATTCGCGCCAACCTGAGCCGTATGACACCTAAGGACCTGTCCGACCCACAGCATGTGGCGGCGGTTCTGGGTTACGACGACCTGGACGAGGACTCCGTCATGACGCCGCTGGGCCTGCGCACGCTTTCGCGCGTGTCCGTCGTGCGCGACGGCGTGGCCGAGAAGATCGTCGACGAGTACGGCTCGTTGCAGGAGCTCATGGACGACATCAGCGAGGATCCGGAGCGCCTGGGCGACTTTGGCGTTAACAACCCTGCCATTCTTGCGGACTCCCTGTACCGCATGAAGGGCACCAAACAGGGGAACGCATAATGGCGCCCGTATGCGCCGTGGTCGTTGCCGGTGGCAGCGGCCAGCGCTTTGGAAATCCCGGCGGCAAGCAGCTCGTTAACGTGGCGGGCCGTCCGCTCATGAGCTGGTCCATCCGCGCGTTCGATCGGAGCGACAAGGTCGGCCACATCGTGGTGGTGTGTCCTGCCGAGCGCCGCGCCGAGATGCGCCGCCTGGCCATCGATCCGTTTGACTATGACACGCCCATCAGCTTTGCCGATGCCGGCGATACCCGTCAGGATTCCACCCGTGCCGGCGTGCATGCGGTTCCGGCGGGTTTCGAATATGTCGCCATCCACGACGGCGCCCGTCCGCTCATCACGACCGAGGCCATCGATCATGCGATCGACGTGCTTGTGGGCGACCGCTCGCTCGACGGCGTCGTGTGCGGTCAGCCCGCGATCGACACGCTCAAGATCGTCGACGGCGATAATATCGTCGAGACGCCGCCGCGTGAGCTCTACTGGGCCGCACAGACGCCGCAGATCTTTAGCGTCGACGCCATGAAGCGCGCCCACACCGCAGCTATCGCCGAGGGCTTTATCGGGACCGACGATTCTTCGCTGGTCGAGCGCATGGGTGGGCGCGTCCGCTGCGTTCAGAGCCCGCGCGATAACCTTAAGGTGACGGTGCCCGAGGACCTGCGTCCCGTAACCGCGATTCTGCTCGGCCGTATGGCCGAGGGAGAGGACCTTCCCCATGTTCAGTAACCTGCGCATTGGACACGGCTACGACGTTCACCGTCTGGTGGAGGGGCGTCGATGTATCATCGGCGGGGTTGATATCCCCTACGAGCGTGGCCTGCTGGGCCACTCGGATGCCGATGTGCTCGCGCACGCCTTGGCCGATGCCATTCTGGGTGCCTGCCGCGGGGGAGACATCGGCAAGCTATTCCCCGACACCGATCCTGCCTACGAGGGTGCCGATTCGATGGTGCTGCTCGCTCGCGTGATGGACTATGCGCGCGAGCTGGGCTTTGAGTTTGTCGATGCCGATTGCACCATTGCCTGTCAGCAACCCAAGATCACCCCGCACCGCGATGCCATGCGCGCCAACCTTGCCCATGCATTGGGCGTTGACGTCGAAAACGTGGGCGTCGCTGCCACTACGACCGAAAAGCTCGGCTGGGAAGGCCAGGGCGAGGGAATTGGCGCCTGGGCCGTCTGTCTGCTACAGAAAACCGTTAAGGAGTAACGAATGCGTATCTACAACAGCGCTACCCATAAAAAGGAAGAGTTCCAGCCCATCGAGTCCGGCAAGGTCCGCATGTACGTGTGCGGCCCTACGGTCTACGACAACATCCACATCGGCAATGCCCGCACGTTCATCAGCTTTGACGTGATTCGTCGCTGGCTCATCGCGAGCGGCTACGAGGTCACGTTCGCCCAGAACCTCACCGATGTCGACGATAAGATCATCAAGCGCGCCAACGAGCAGGGCCGTACGGCTGCCGAGGTCGCGACGGAGTTCTCCGATAAGTTCATCGGCGTCATGCGCGCCGCCAACGTGCTCGACCCGGATGTGCGCCCCCGCGCCACCAAGGAGATCGGCCCCATGATCGCCATGATCAAGACGCTTATCGAGCAGGGCCACGCTTACGCAGCCGATAACGGCGATGTGTACTTTGCCGTGCGCAGCGATCCCAACTACGGCCAGGTCTCGGGCCGCAACATCGACGACCTTATGGTGGGCGCGCGCATCGAGGAGAACGAGGACAAGAACGACCCGCTCGACTTTGCCCTGTGGAAGGCCGCCAAGCCCGGCGAGCCCAGCTGGCCGAGCCCCTGGGGCGAGGGCCGTCCCGGCTGGCACACCGAGTGCGCCGCCATGGTGCACCGCTATCTGGGCACCCCGATCGACATCCACGGCGGTGGCTCCGACCTTGCCTTCCCGCATCACGAGAACGAGTGCGCCCAGGCTACCTGCGCCTGGCACCAGGGCTTCTCCAACACCTGGATGCACACGGGCATGCTGCTGGTTGACGGCGAGAAGATGTCCAAGTCGCTCGGAAACTTCTTTACGCTGGCCGAGGTGCTCGAGCAGCACTCTGCCGCGGCTCTGCGTCTGCTGATGCTGCAGACGAGCTATCGCTCGCCGCTCGACTTCTCTTGGGAGCGCCTGGAGGGTGCCGAGAACTCGCTCACGCGTATCGCAGGTACGGTCGAGAACCTGCGCTGGGCTGCAAGCCACGCGACGGCCGACGCCGATGAGGCTGCTGCCGAGGCGTTTGCCGCCAAGGCCGCCGAGACCCGTGCCGCCTTTAAGGAGTGCATGGACGACGACTTTAACACCGCCGGTGCCATGGGTGCCGTCTTTGGCTTTGTCACCGAATGCAACCAGTATCTGGAGCAGGCGGGCGATGCTGCCGACAAGGCCGCAGTCCTGGCTGCCGCCGATACGCTGACCGGGCTGCTCGGCACGTTTGGCGTCGAGCTTCCCGAGCCCAAGGTCGAGCTGCCGCTGGGACTGCTGGGCGTTGCCGCCGGTCTGGTTGCCTACACGGGTGACGATGTGGACGAGGCTGCTGCCAAGATTCTCGAGGCCCGTGCCGAGGCCCGTGCCGCCAAGAACTGGGATCTGGCAGACGCCATCCGCGATCAGCTCAAGGACCTGGGCCTCACCATTGAGGATACTGCCGCGGGCACTCGTATTAAAAGTCTCTAGTATTTGTCGACCGTTCGAGGTGCGGCAGATTGCCTTGAAAGAGGAGGGCATAGACCTGGTGGTCATGCCCGACGATTGAAAGGCAAGGTGCCGTGGCTCGGACGGTCGATTCTTGCTCGTTATCTATTTAAGGAGGTCGCATTATGGCCGACAATCGCAAGCGCGCGTCTCGTGGCGGCAAGCAGGCTGCTTCTGGCTCGCGTCCGATTCGCCGCAATGATCGCGCTGCCGCTCCCAAGGGCCAGCGCGATTGCACCCAGGCCGCACGTCCGCAGCGCGATCGCAACCGCGACGCTGTCCAGGCTCCCAAGGGCGAGTTTATCGAAGGTCGCCGTGCTGCCGCCGAGGCGCTGCGTACCGGCTTTCCCGTCAAGTACGCGCTCATCGCCGAGGGCGGGGAGCGCGATGCCGCCCTGTCTCGTCTGGTCGATGACCTCAACGCCGCGGGTGTCCGCATTAAGTACGTGCCGCGTGCACAGCTCGATGCGCTGTCGAGCCATGGCGCTCACCAGGGCATTGCGCTCGAGGTTGGCAACTTCCCCTATGCCGATGTCGCCGATATCCTCGACCGCGCGGGTGACGGCCCGGCACTTGTCGTGGTGCTCGACCACGTGACCGACGACGGCAACTTTGGCGCCATTGTGCGCTCCGCCGAGGTTGTGGGCGCCGCGGGCGTCATCATTGCCAACAAGCGTGCCGCCGGCGTGACCGTGGGTAGCTACAAGACCTCTGCCGGTGCCGTCATGCACCTGCCTATCGCGCAGGTGCCCAACATCGCCCGTGCGCTCGACGACCTCAAGGCCGCTGGCTTTTGGGTGGGCGGTGCCTCCGAGCACGCCGAAGGCAGTTGCTGGGATGCTCCCTTCGAGGGCCGCGTGGCGCTCGTCATGGGCTCCGAGGGCGACGGCATCTCGCGCCTGGTGCTCGAGAAATGCGACTTTTTGACCAAGCTTCCCCAGCGTGGCATGACCGAGAGCCTCAACGTTGCCCAGGCAACGACGGCCCTGTGCTTTGAGTGGCTGCGTCGCAACGCCGGCGAGCTCATGGGGGAGGAGTAGCGCATGTCCAAAAAGAACCGCGCCAAGTCCAAGGCCAAGCGCTTTGGCGAGGGCTCGGCCAAGCCGATTGTCTCGGCCGCGACCTATGGCGTGGGCGGCAATGCGTTTGCACAGGCTATCGCCGACCCAGTCTCGACGGTGCACTCCAACAAGCCCGAGCTGCTGGTGGTCGACGGCTACAACGTGATCCACTGCACGCCGCGCTACGAAAAGCTCGTGTACGACCATTCCGACGATCCGTATTCCAGCGACGTTCACGATATGGCGCGCACCGCGCTCATCAACGATGTTGCGGCGTTTGCCCAGGGCCGCTACGAGGCCGTGATCGTGTTCGACGGCGCGGGCAATATCTCCAACGAGCGCCCCAACCTGCCGGCCCGCGGCGTGCGCATCGAGTTTTCGCCGACGGGCGTCTCTGCCGATACCGTGGTGCAGAAGCTCTGCATCGAGGCACGTGAGGAGGGCCGCGCGTGCTCCGTGGTATCGAGTGACGGCACAATCCAGGCCGTCGTTATGGGCAAGGGTGTTACGCGCATCTCGAGCCGCATGCTGGTGGACGAGATCAAGCAGATCGATAACGACGTTCACGAGGCAGAGGAAGCTCCGCAGATCAAGATGACTCTGGGCAGTCGCCTGAGCCCCGATGCCCTGGCCAAGCTCAAGGCTCTTCGCGGGAGGTAGGGGAGTTGGCGGGCGATGCTGTCTCGCTAACTCCATTCAGCGATGTCGATCATTCTTTCGAGGCGCCATGTTAGCGCCTCTTTTAGATAGGGTAGTCTCGCTGCTAGGGCATCGT
>CABSBA010000037.1 GCA_902475825.1 uncultured Collinsella sp.
ACCACCAGTATTACAACGCCATGGAGCTGCAGAAGGCCGGTGCCGCTGTGGTCAGGCCCCGCTCGCCCCAGACATTCCTCCCGCTTTTGCGCCACTTTACAGACCGTTCGGTCGTCTGTCCGCACGCGCGGGTATACTCAAAACAATACTTTTCCTATGCAATACGATGCAGGCTTGGCCTGCACGATCCGAAGGGGGCAGTGATGGAGAGGATACTCGGCGTTAATCTCTCTGGCTGGTTTATTCCCGAGCCTTGGGTGACCCCGTCGCTATACGCGGCGACCGGTGCATCCAACGCGGCCGAGCTGCAGGAGGCCATGGGCACCGCCGCCTATAACGAGCGCATGCGCCGTCATTACGAGACGTTTGTGAGTGAGGATGATTTTCACCGCATGGCGCAGATTGGCCTCAATGCCGTGCGTTTGCCGGTGCCCTGGTATGCCTTTGGCTCACAGGAGTCCGATGCGTCCTACATCTCGGTTGTCGACTACATTGACCGTGCGATTGAGTGGGCTGCCAAGTACGATATCCGCGTGCTGCTCGATCTGGCGACGGTGCCCGGTGGCCAGGGCGATTCCAATGACTCGCCCACCACGCCGGAGGCTGTTGCCGAGTGGCATTCGTCCACCAACGGTCGTCATGTCGCACTCGACGTGCTCGAGCGCTTGGCCGATCGCTACGGCGAGGCCGAGAGCCTGCTGGGCATTGAGCTGTTGGATACGCCACAGATGAGCGTCCGCAAGAGCCTCTTTACCATGACGGATGGCATTCCGGCCCACTACCTGCGCAATTTCTATCGTGATGCCTACGAGCTCGTCCGTTCGTATATGCCCGAGGATAAGATCGTCGTCTTCTCGTCTTCGGGGTATCCCAGCGAGTGGAAGCATTTTATGCGCGGCGCCAAGTACAAGAACGTCTACATGGATCTTCACCTGTACCATTACCGCGACGAGTATGCACTCGACATCACGAGCCCTCGCGGGCTGACGACGGCGATTTCGCGTAACAAGCGCGAGCTTAAAGAAGCGATTTCGACTGGGTTCCCCGTGCTGGTGGGCGAATGGTCGGGTGCGGCGATCTTTGCCAACTCGTCGGTTACGCCTGAGGGCCGCAATGCCTACGAGCGTGTGTTTATCGCCAACCAGCTGGCTTCGTTTGCGCCGGCTGCCGGTTGGTTCTTCCAAACGTGGAAGACCGAGAAGCGCATTGCAGCATGGGACGCTCGCGCGGCGCTCGGTACGCTCGAGCGCGGCATGATTGAATAGGTTGATATGACGCAAAACAGCGCCCATACGGGCAAACTCTATGTGGTCGGCACGCCCATCGGCAACTTGGGCGACCTGTCCCCGCGCGTTGGCGAGGCGTTTGCCGCCGCCGATGCCATCTGCTGCGAAGACACGCGTGTGACGTCAAAGCTGCTGATGCACCTGGGCATTTCCAAGCCGCTTGTCCGTTGCGACGAGAATGTGATCGCCAGCCGCGCCGCCGGCCTGGTCGACCGTCTGCTGGCGGGGGAGACCCTCGCCTTTGCCTCGGACGCCGGCATGCCGAGCGTGTCCGATCCCGGCCAGGCGCTGGTCGAGGCGGCACGTGAGGCCGATGTGCCCGTCGAAGTTATTCCCGGGCCCTCTGCTTGCGTCACGGCGCTCGTTTCGTCTGGCATTCTCTGCGAGCATTTTTTCTTCGAGGGCTTTTTGGGCCGAAAGCACGGCGACCGTGTGCGCCGTTTGCAGCGCCTTGCCGTGGTGCCCGGCGCACTCATCTTCTACGAGTCTCCACATCGCATCGTGGCGACGCTCGAGGCCGTGGCGGAGGTCTTTCCCCAGCGTGAGGTTGCCGTCTGCCGCGAACTCACCAAGCTGCACGAGGAGGTCTTGCGCGGGCCCGCTGCCCAGCTCGCCGAGGAACTGCGTGCTCGCGGCGAGGTAAAGGGCGAGATTGCGCTGGTCATCGCGCCGCCGAGCGAGGATGAGGAGGCCGGTATCGTGCCGGTTGACGCCACGGCAGCGGATCCCGACGAGGCCCTGCGCGAGGATATCCGCGCCGCGCTCGAGGAGGGGGAGCCCGCCTCTGCGGTGGCCAAGCGCCTGTCTCAGAAGTATTCGCGCCGCAAGCGCGATGTCTATGCCATGGTGCTCGATATGCAATAGATGGAGGATATCCAGCCCTTGCGCTAGAATCATCCCCTGTATGCAACGTTTTTCTGGAGGACAAACCCCATGGATCAAAGCAAGCCTTCGTTCTTTATCACGACGCCCATCTACTACGTCAACGCCGATCCGCACCTGGGCACGGCTTATTCCACCATCATTGCCGACGTTCAGGCTCGCTATCGCCGCTCTGCCGGCTATAACGTCAAGTTCCTGACCGGCATGGACGAGCACGGCGAGAAGGTCGCCGAGGCCGCAGCCAAGCACAACATGACGCCGCAGGAGTGGACCGACAGCCAGGCTCCGCACTTCAAGGAGCTTTGGAGCAAACTCGAGATTTCCAACGACGACTTCATCCGCACCACCGAGCCGCGCCAGCATCATGCCGTGCAGTACCTGTGGGAGCGCATGAAGGAGTCCGGTTACCTGTATAAGGGCAGCTACGACGGCTGGTATTGCGTGCCTGACGAGACCTACTTCACCGATACTCAGGTCCAGAAGGGCGACGAGGAGTACGGCAGCGTCGGCCAGCACCTGTGCCCCGACTGCCACCGTCCGCTTGAGCGCGTGCAGGAGGAGTCCTACTTCTTTAAGCTTTCCGCCTTCCAGGACAAGCTGCTCAAGCTCTATGACGAGCACCCCGACTTTGTCGAGCCTGCGTTCCGCATGAACGAGGTACGTAGCTTTGTCGAGGGCGGTCTTAACGACCTTTCCGTGAGCCGCACGAGCTTTGACTGGGGCATTCAGGTCCCGTTTGACGAGGGCCACGTGACCTACGTGTGGTTCGATGCGCTGCTCAACTATATGACGGCCGTCGGTTACGGTGTCGACACCGACGAGGCGCGTGCCGAGCTGGCCTATCGCTGGCCCGCGCAGTTCCACATCGTGGGTAAGGACATCATCCGCTTCCACTGCGTCATTTGGCCCGCCATGCTTATGGCCATCGGCGAGGCCCTGCCCGAGCACGTCTTTGCCCACGGTTTCCTGACCGTGCGCAATGCCGAGACCGGCAAGGCCGAGAAGATGTCCAAGAGCCGCGGCAATGCCATCGCTCCGCAGGACGTTATCGACATGCTGGGCGTCGAGGGCTATCGCTACTACTTTATGACCGACGTCGTCCCCGGCACCGACGGTGCCATCAGCTTCGATCGCATGGAGCAGGTCTACAACGCCGACCTGGCCAACAGCTGGGGCAATCTGATCTCGCGTTCGCTCAACATGAGCGGCAAGTACTTTGACGGTTGCGCGCCCGCCAAGCCCGCATCGTTCGATGCGTTCGACAACCCGCTGGCAAAGATCGCCGACGGTCTGGTCGAGCGCTACATGGCCAAGATGGACGTGCTCGATTACGGTGGAGCTAAGGACGAGGTTATGGAGCTCATCCACGCCGCCAACCACTACATCGAGGACTCCGAGCCTTGGGCACTTGCCAAGGACGAGGCCAAGGCTGACGAGCTGGCATTTGTGATCTACAACCTGCTCGAGGCCATCCGCATCGCCGCTCACCTGCTGATGCCGCTCATGCCCCAGACCTCTGCCGAGGCCCTGCGCCGCCTGTCCTGCGAGGACGAGGCTACGAGCGACGACCTCAAGGGCATTTGTGCCTGGGGCCAGCTTGCCGGCGGTCAGCCTGTCGAGAAGGGCGAGCCGCTGTTCCCGCGTCTGGGCTAAGACGCCGCGCGCCATATCGGCAATTTGCTGTGTAGATGTAAGGGCATGGCCGCAACGGTCCATGCCCTTTTGTTTCAAGACGCCGCCACCATGCTAAGGAGGCAACTATGACAACTTCGCCTTTGGCAAGCCCCACGGCAACAAGGGAGCTGCTGGAGGAGTTTGGCCTTGCGACCAAGCATCGCCTGGGCCAGAACTTCCTGATCGACAACCATATAATTGAGCGCATTTGCGAGCTTTCCGAGCTTGCGGGCGATGAGCGCGTGCTCGAGGTTGGCCCGGGCGTTGGCACGCTCACGCTTGCGCTGCTGCAGGAGGCGGCGTGCGTCACGTCGATCGAGGCAGATCCCGAGCTCGAACCGGTGCTCGATGCCCACGCCGCCGACTACGCCAACTTCCGCTTTATCATGGGCGACGCGCTCAAGGTGACGCCGGAGCAGATTGAGCAGGTTGCGGGCGGTGAGCCGACGGTATTTGTCGCGAACCTGCCCTATAACGTGGCGGCGACGATCATCCTGCAGTTCTTCCAGACGATGCCCGCGCTCAAGCGCGCCGTCGTCATGGTTCAAAAGGAGGTTGCCGATCGCATTGCCGCAGTGCCCGGCAACAAGACCTATGGCGGCTATACGGCAAAGCTCGGCCTGTATGCGCAGGTTACGGGTCGCTTTGAGGTGCCGCCGCGTTGCTTTATGCCGGCGCCGCACGTGGACTCGGCCGTCGTGCGTATCGACCGTGTTGACGGCGTGGTGCCCGAAGGACTCGATCGCGAGTTTGTGGCCCGCGTGATCGACGCTGCATTTGCTCAGCGTCGCAAGACCATCCGCAATTCCATGAGCGCCAACGGCTTTGCCAAGGACGTGCTCGATTCTGCCTTTGTGGCTTGCGATATCGCGCCCACCACGCGCGCCGAAACGCTTGATGCTGCCGACTTTGTCCGTCTGGCCCAGGAGCTAATCCATGATGCCTAATGCCGAAGGCGTGACGTTTACCAAGAAAAAGAAGACGGTTGCTTGTCCCGTGCCCTTGGCACCGCTTGCCGACACGCATGCGCATCTGCTTTCGTTCTGGGGCAAAGAAGTGCCCGAGACGCTCGTGCGCGCCAAAGCTGCGGGCGTCGACCTGTTGGTGACGATGCTCGACCCCATCGCCGACAAGCGCAGCGTGGCGGACTATAGCGACTGGCTGGTGCGCGAAATTCTGCCGATGCGGGATATTCCGCAGATCAAGTATCTCGCTGGCGTTCACCCCTATGGCGCGCCGGATTATACCGACGACATTCACGCGCAGGTTGTTGCTGCGCTTGATGACCCTTTGTGCGTCGGCATCGGCGAAATCGGTCTGGACTACCACATGGATTACGACGACGACATCGTGCCGGCGCCTCATAGCGTGCAGATTGATTGCATGGCACGTCAGCTCGAGGTTGCCGTGCGTCGCAATGTGCCGGTGGAGCTGCACCTGCGGCACGAGGACTCGGATGGGGAGCGCACCTCGCATATGGATGCGTACAACGTGCTGCGCGAGGTGGGTGTGCCTCAGGCCGGTTGCGTGCTGCACTGCTTTGGCGAGGATCGCGCCACGATGGAGCGCTTTGTGGGTTTGGGCTGCTATATCGCCTATGGTGGCGCGGCCACCTTTAAGCGCAACGACGACGTGCGCGAGGCGTTTGCGGCAACTCCGCTCGATCGCATTTTGTTCGAGACGGATTGCCCGTATATGGCGCCGGAGCCCATTCGTGGTCTTGAGTGCGAGCCGGCAATGATTTCTATCACGGCAAACACGCTGGTCAACGACCGTGTCGATTGTACCGGCGAGGATGCTGAGGCAATCGCGCGAGCAGCTTGGGAAAATGCCTGCAAACTTTTTCAAAAATAGTTCTTGCGTTCGCGATGGTGCTCCGTTATTCTAATTCCTGCACGCGGGCGTGGCGGAATTGGCAGACGCGTACGGTTCAGGTCCGTATGGGGGCAACCCCATGAAGGTTCAAGTCCTTTCGCCCGCACCATTAAATGAAAGAGCTCCCAGTAATGGGGGCTTTTTTGTTATGGGCCCATCGCGGGGACTTGAACCTGCGAAGGAGCGAGCGTCAAGAAAACGCGGAGCGTTTTTAGCGAGCTGGCGAGGACGCCGGCAGGCGGCCGAAGCCGGCGCGGATCCGCGAAGCAGATACGCGGACGTCCTTTCGCCCGCACCATTAAATGAAAGAGCTCCCAGCAATGGGGGCTTTTTTGTTATGGGCCTCCTGTTGGTGTCACGTGGCTGCTTCGTGCGGGTATCCTAATGCCAACGTGTGCCTATCAGAGGAGAGACCATGCTGTTGTCCGGTATCATCGCTGCTCTTACGAGCCTTCTGCTTCCCATCATCATTTTGTTGTTGCTGCTCCCCAACGCCTGCTATGTCGTTGAACAGCAGCATGCCGTGATCATCGAGCGTCTGGGCAAGTTTAACCGCATCGTCAACGCGGGCTTCCACATGAAGGTACCCGTGATTGACCGCAAAGCCGCCACGGTGAGTCTGCGCACTATGAAAAACGGCTTCGGCATCGACGTTAAGACCCAGGACAACGTGACCATCGGCCTTGAGGTCTCTGCTCAGTACCACGTGAGCTATGACATGGGCGTTGGCCCGGCAGATTCGGGCATCTACAAGAGCTACTACATGCTGCAGGAGCCCGTCGACCAGATGCGCGATTTCATCACCGATGCCCTGCGCTCTTCCATCCCTGTCTACACGCTCGATGAGGTCTTTGCCAAGAAGGATGACATCGCCAAGGACGTCAATGCCACCGTGTCCGAGCAGATGGCTGCCTACGGCTTCACCCTCGTGTCGACACTCATCACCAAGATCGCGCTACCGACCGAGGTCGAGAACTCCATGAACGACATCAATGCCGCCCAGCGCAAGCGCGCTGCTGCGCAGGAGCTCGCCGAGGCCGACCGCATCAAGCGCGTAACCGAGGCGACCGCCGAGGCCGAGGCGATGGAAAAGGCGGGCGAGGGCATCGCCAACCAGCGCAAGGCCATCGCGCTGGGCATCAAGGATTCGCTCGAGATCATCCAGGAGACGGGTGTCGGCAACGATGAGGCCAACCAGCTGTTCATGTTTACGCAGTGGTCCGAGATGATGACGGAGTTCGCTCGTACGGGTAAAACCTCGACGGTCGTGCTGCCGAGCGATTTCTCGCAGTCGGCCTCGATGTTCGAGCAGATGCTGGCCGCCGGCAAAGTTCAAAACGATTCGAAGGAGTAGGCGCGCGTGAAATACACCGTCGTTTGCGTTGGTAAGCTCAAGGAGCGCTTTTGGAAGGACGCGTGCGCTGAGTACACCAAGCGCCTAGGTGCCTATGCCAAGGTGGATATCCGCGAGGTGGCCGATATCGACCCGGCTAAGGCGGGCGGCGTGGATGCCGCGCGCGACAAGGAGGGGGCGGCGATTCTTGCAGCCCTGCCGCCTCGAGCGCATGTGATCTTGCTGGCCATTGAGGGCAAAGGGCGCTCGAGCGAGGAGCTTTCGGCGCGGCTCGATGATCTTATGCTGCGTGGTAACAGCGACATCGCCTTTGTGATTGGCGGATCGGACGGCGTGAGCGATGACGTGCGCGCGCGGGCCGACGAGATGCTCAGCTTTGGACGCATTACCTTGCCGCATAACTTGGCGCGCGTGGTGCTGCTGGAACAAATCTATCGTGCCTGCAAGATCAGCCGTGGCGAGCCGTATCACAAATAGGTCGGCAATACGAAACAATGCCGTGGGACAATAGCCTTCGTTTTGAAGAGCGTGTCTGAGAGGACTATGAGATATGAAGATTGGATTTGTCGGTTTTGGCAATATGGCGAGTGCTATGGCCGATGGCTGGATCGCCGCCGGTGTGGCTGCGAGCGATATGTGCGCCTGCGCGGGCCACTACGACGCCTTGGTTGAGCGTTGTGAGACGCGTGGGATGGTTGCCTGTCGTGATGCGGCGGAGGTTGTCGCCGCATCCGAAATCGTGGTTGCCGCGGTTAAGCCGTACATGATCGAGAAGGTCTTCGCTCCGCTCAAGGACGTCCTAGCCGACAAGGTTGTCCTTTCGGTCGCCTGGACTTGGGACAGTACCAAGTGGGAAAAGGTCCTGCCGGGTGTCGCGCATATCTCGACGGTGCCCAACACGCCGGTTTCGGTGGGCGAGGGCGTCATCGCCTGCGAGAAGTCCTCTACGCTCAGCGACGAGCAACGTGCTGTTGTGCTCGACCTGCTCGGAAAGCTCGGCACCGTCGTCGAGCTCGACACGAGCCTGCTGTTTGTGGGCGGTACCGTGGGCGGTTGCGCCCCGGCATTTGTCGCCATGGCGATTGAGGCCCTGGGCGACGCGGCCGTCAAGCACGGTATCCCGCGCGCCGATGCCTATCGCATTGTGAGCCAGATGGTACTAGGCACGGCAAAGCTGCAGCTTGCGACTGGTCAGCATCCTGCGGCGATGAAGGATGCCGTATGCTCACCCGGCGGCGCCACCATCAAGGGCGTCGTCGCGCTCGAGGACGCCGGCATGCGCAGCGCCCTGGTCAAGGCCATCGACGCCACCCTCCAGTGAAACCTGCCATTTAGGGACAGGTTTATTTTGGCAGGTTTTTCCTGCGGTTTTGTCGCGTGTGCGAAAAGCGCCCCGCAACTGGCTCAATTCCAGTTGCGGGGCGCTTGCGTTTGCCCAGATAAAACCGACCAAAATAAACCTGTCCCTTTTTGGCAGGTTAGTCCCAGAAGCCGTCTTGATCGTCCTCGGATTTGGGTCCGCGGTCGACGTAGAGCTTATGGGTGCGCTTCTCCATTACAAAGGCAAGAATCGCAAACAGTAGGATGCCGCCGGCGAAAAGGATGGCAAAACCGGTGCGGGTGCCAAACAAAAAGGAAAAAACTGCGTCCATTGGGTGCCTTCTTGCGTAGTTGAGTTGGGTCGTAAACGCTCATAAGTATATACTTGCCCATACATGTACAAGGTTGCAACCTAAATGGAATGTATATCGCCGGAGGATCTAATGCTTGATATCAAGTTTGTTCGCGAGAACCCCGATGCCATCGATACCGCCATGGCCAACCGCCAGACGTCTTGGGATCGAGAGAAGTTCTTTGAGCTCGACGACGAGCGCCGTGCCGTCATCACCGAGGTCGAGGAGCTTCAGGCAACGCGTAATGCCGAGTCCAAGAAGATCGGCGCCCTGATGAAGGAGGGCAAGAAGGACGAGGCCGAGGCCGCCAAGGAGGCCGTGCGCGCCGTCAACGAGAAGATTGACGGTCTGGCCGAGCGCCGCACCGCCCTCGAGCAGGAGCAGTACGACTTCATGGCTCACCTGCCCAACATCCCTTGCGAGGCCACGCCGTACGGCAAGGACGAGGACGAGAACATCGAGCGCCGTCGTTGGGGCACCCCGCGCGAGTTCGACTTCGACTTTAAGCCGCACTGGGATCTGGGCACCGACCTTGACATCCTCGACTTCGAGCGCGGCAACAAGCTCTCTGGCAGCCGCTTCACCGTTCTCGGTGGCGCCGGCGCCCGTCTTGAGCGCGCCCTCATCAACTTCTTCCTCGACACGCACACCAGCCGTGGCTTTAAGGAGTGGTGGCCGCCCATCGTCGTCAAGCGTCAGACCATGTTTGGCACGGGTCAGCTGCCCAAGTTCGAGGACGACGCCTATCACGTCTCGGGCGATAACTTCCTGATTCCCACCGCCGAGGTCGTGCTTACCAACCTGCACGCCGGCGAGGTCCTCGACGCCGACACCCTGCCGCGTCGCTACACCGCCTTCACCCCCTGCTTCCGCGAGGAGGCCGGCTCCGCTGGTCGCGACACCCGCGGCATCATCCGCCAGCACGAGTTCGACAAGGTCGAGATGGTCAAGTTTGCCAAGCCGGAGGAGTCCGACGAGGAACTCGAGAGCATGACCGCCGAGGCCGAGTACCTGCTGCAGCAGCTGGGCCTTCCGTATCGCGTGATTAGCCTGTGCACCGGCGACCTTGGCTTCTCTGCCCGTCAGACCTACGACATCGAAGTCTGGCTGCCGAGCTACAACGCTTACAAGGAGATCAGCTCCTGCTCCAACTGCGGCGACTTCCAGGCCCGTCGCGCCAATATCAAGTATCGCGACCCCGAGAACTTCAAGGGTTCGCGCTACCTGCACACCCTTAACGGTTCCGGCCTGCCGGCTGGTCGCACCATGGCTGCCATCCTGGAGAACTACCAGAACGCCGACGGCACCATCACGATTCCCGAGGTTCTGCGTCCCTACATGGGTGGCCTCGAGAAGATCGAGCCGGTCGCGTAGGTTGCCTACATAAGCGATTTGCAAGGGCGCTCCTTTCTGGGGCGCCCTTTTTGTGCGCAGTGCTTTACCATATCGTGCGGACAGCTCAATAGAAAATACACGAACAAACGTTCTGTATACAGCAATCTACCTGTTATGCTTTTGTTAGATAGAAGCGAGAGGAAGGGGATGCGATGGAGCTGTTTGATGAGCGGGTAGTTTTGTTTGAGAGCGATGAAGGTGGGGAGCACCTACTAGTTACGTGTGAGCCATCGGGTATGGGTGGTTTGGTGGTGCGGCAGACGAGCGAGGGCCCGTTGACCCAATGGTGCTTTGAGGAGTCGCCGCATGTGGTCGAGACCTTTGTGACGCACGAGGGGCTTGTGGCGCTTGAGCAGTTCTATGGAGTTGGGACTTCTAACCAGGTCGCGCGCATGTTGAG
>CABSBA010000038.1 GCA_902475825.1 uncultured Collinsella sp.
ACAACCACTGGACAGCCGGCGGCAACGATATGAAGTGGGAAATGATCGCGTGTCAGCAATTTTAAAAATCTTTGAACGGTGTCGTGAGCCACTGGTATGCATCTCGCGACCACAGCCTTGCAATTGCTGACCTGCGGTTTGGTTGGTTTGTCCCCGCAGCGCCGTAGCTTGTCCACAGATTCGTCAAGCATTTGGTCAGCATTTGGTTGGAAGACGCATGAAGTGCCGTGTGAGTATGGACATATGTGGAGGTCATGAGGTTGTAGCTGCATATTCTTGCAGCCTGGGAGGTTGAAAGATATTATTACCAAGTCTTTTCCTGCTTCAGGCGCACCTTCACGACCTGAAGCCACATTTGCCCAGAGGAGGTGACAATATGAAGGCTTATGAACTGCTGTTCTTTGTTGACCCGTCGCTCGACCCCGAGACTCGTCTCGCTGTTATGAAGCGTATCGATACCACGATCGCTGAGGGCGCTGGCAAGGTCGACTCCGTTGACGAGTGGGGCAAGCGCAAGCTCGCCTACGAGATCAACGACCTCACCGATGGTGACTACACCCTCATCAACTTCCACGCAGATCCTACCCAGATCGCCGAGCTTGATCGCGTCCTGCGCATCACCGACGCTGTGGTCCGCCACATGATCGTCCGTCGCGACGACCAGGAGTAAGACTGTCGTTTTGGACTGGGCTTGTGCCCCAAGAGGAAGTAGTGAGTTATGAGCATCAATCGAGTGAACATCACCGGTAACCTCACGCGTGATCCCGAGCTGCGCGCCACCGCCGGCGGAACCCAGGTTCTGTCCTTCGGCGTCGCCGTGAACGATCGTCGCCGCAACCCGCAGACTGGCGAGTGGGAGGACTATCCCAACTTTGTCGACTGCACTATGTTCGGCACGCGCGCCGAGGCCGTGAGCCGTTTCCTGGCAAAGGGAAACAAGGTCGCGATCGAGGGCAAGCTGCGCTACAGCTCTTGGGAGCGCGACGGCCAGCGCCGGAGCAAGCTTGAGGTCATCGTCGATGAGATCGAGTTTATGAGCTCCCGTGGTGGCCAGGGTGGCTACGATCAGGGCGGTTACGCCCCCGCAGCTCCCGCGCCCGCAGCACGTCCTGCCGCACCGGTGGCTACGCCGCCCGCGGTCGACGTCTACGATGAGGACATCCCGTTTTAAGGGCTGTTCACCTATTTTTGAGTGAGAGGCGGCTTCGGTTCGCCGAAGTTGCCAAATGAAAGGTATTTTGACATGGCTAATGATTTTTCTGCACGTCAGCCGCGTCGTAAGTACTGCCAGTTCTGCAAGGAGAACACTGAGTTCATCGACTATAAGGACACTCAGCTTCTCCGTAAGTACATGACCGACCGTGGCAAGATCAAGCCTCGTCGCGTCACTGGCGCTTGCACGCAGCATCAGCATGACATCGCCAACGCCATCAAGCGCGCCCGCGAGATGGCTCTCCTGCCGTACACCGTCCCCGTGGTTTCCTCTCGTGGCAACCGCGACCGCGGCTAAGAAGGGAGACGCATCATGAAGGTTATTCTTCTCGATGAGATCAAGGGCAAGGGCGGCGAGGGTGACGTCGTAGAGGTCGCTCAGGGTTACGCTGAGAACTTCCTGTTCCCCAAGAAGCTCGCTGTTGCCGCCACCAAGGGCAACCTCAAGCAGCTTGACGAGCGTCGCAACAACATCGCCAAGCGCGAGGCCGTCCGTCTGGCTACCGCCAACGAGACCAAGGCTGCCTTCGAGGGCAAGACGGTCACCGTTGACGTCAAGGTCGGCGACGAGGGCATCCTCTTTGGCTCCGTTACCGCCGCTATGATCGCTGATGCCATCAAGGCTCAGCTCGGTATGGACATCGACCGCAAGCGCGTCGAGCTCGGTAAGCCCATCAAGGTTGCCGGTGCCCACACCGTTGCCATCTCGCTGTACCGCGAGATCAAGGCCGAGGTTGTCGTTCTCGTTGGCGTTACCGCCGAGGAGCTCGCTGCCGAGGCTGAGGCTGAGGAGACCGCTGAGGTCGCCGAGGCCGAGACCGCCGAGGTCGAGACTGAGGCTGCTGCCGAGTAGCATTTGCTGCAACGCAACAATCTTGTTCTAAGAAGGGCGCTCTGGGAGACCAGGGCGCCCTTTTGTTTTTTACGCTGAGTGAGTGTCATGGTGAACGTTGCGTCGAAGTCCTATATACGGGACCGTTCATCCGTTTCGTTCGGTGATGATTGCCGGGGCGCGGCCCGTTTTGGAACCGTGGCTGATACTATGGATGCTCGCAAGCGATATGAATGAGGATGCTCATGGCATATGACGAAAGGGAGATGGGGCTGACGGTCGAGGACCGTGGCTCCAAGTTGGGTCTCCCTCAAAACCAAGATGCAGAGGCCAATGTACTGGCCGCCATGCTGCTGTCGCCCGAGGTGGTCGAGGAGGCCCAGGTCGAGCTGCAGCCCGATGACTTCTACCGGCCCATTCATAAGACCATCTACACCGCGATGGTCGATATGTACAACAGCCGCATTCCCATCGACTCTATCTCGCTGATCGATTACCTGCGCAGCATCAACAAGCTTGATGCCGTGGGCGGCGAGGCCTACATTTTGGAGCTGATGGGTCAGACCCTGTCGCTCGTGAACTGGCAGCACCATGCCGCCATCGTCCGTCGCGACTCGATGCTGCGCGAGCTGATCGGTGCCACCAACGAGATCAACGCCCTGGCCTATAACGCCCCTACCGACACCAAAGAGGTCGTGGAGCTGGCCGAGAGCAAGTTGCTCAAGGTCACGGCGCGCGAGGTCAAGTCGAGCTATAAGACACTGACCGAGTTTATGGTCGAGGCCTATAACGAGGCCGAGGAAGTGTGTAAGGCCGGCGGACAGGCCGCGGGCGTGCCCACCGGCTTCCCGTCGCTCGACCGCATGCTTATGGGTTTCCGCGAGGGCCAGCTCATCATTATCGGCGCCCGCCCTGCCGTGGGTAAGACGTCGTTCGCTCTGAACTTGGCGCTGAATGCCGCCGCTGCGGGCTATACCGTCGGCTTCTTTTCGCTGGAGATGTCGGGCAAGGAAATTGCCCAGCGCCTGATTTGCGCCTACGCCATGATTTCAATCAGCGACTTCCGTACGGGCCGCATTAGTCCCGAACAGTGGGCCAACATCAACGAGGCCACGCAGACCTTGTCTAAGCTCGACATTCTGATTGACGATACGCCCGGCACCACGGTGACCGAGATTCGCGCCAAGAGCCGCCGCATGCTCCACAATAAGGAGAAGGCCATCATTATCCTGGACTACCTGCAGCTGGTGAGTCCTCCGCCGGGACGTCGCTCCGAGAGCCGTACCGTCGAGGTCTCCGAGATGTCGCGTGGTTTAAAGATCATGGCCAAGGAGCTTAAGATCCCGCTCATTGCGCTGTCGCAGCTGTCGCGTCAGGTCGAGTCCCGTACCGGCAAACGCCCGCAGCTGTCCGACCTGCGTGAATCGGGCTCCATCGAGCAGGACGCCGACATCGTTATGTTCTTGGACCGCTCCGCCGATGAGGACGAAGCCTCGCGTGACGATCGACCCGACGAGGGCGTTACGCGTATCGTCGTGGCCAAGAACCGTTCGGGCCCGATCGGTGACGTCGACCTGATGTTCCTGCCGGCATCCACCAAGTTCTATGAGCTTGATGGGGCGCATACCGAGGAGTAGGACAGGCGCCCGTTGCACGGGTATACTGGGAATGTTTTGTGCTTCTGCGTGCCAACGTGGCGCGTAGACAGTCCATGAATGTAAGGAGTAAACATGCCGTCAACCGTTTTGGTCGGTGCCCAGTGGGGCGATGAGGGCAAGGGTAAGATCTGCGACCTGGTCGCCGGCGACTTCGATGCCGTCGTGCGCTATTCGGGCGGTAACAACGCCGGCCACACCATCGTCGTCAACGGCAAGAAGTACGGCCTGCACCAGGTGCCCTCCGGCATCATGTATTCCGACCATATGTCGGTGATCGGTAACGGCTGCGTCGTCAACCCCAAGGTTGTCCTTGAGGAGATCGACATGTTCGAGGCCGACGGTATCACCACCAAGAACCTCAAGATCAGTGGCAACGCGCACATCATCATGCCGTACCACATCGATCTAGATGGTGCTTTTGAGCAGAAGCTCGGCAAGAAGAACATTGGTACCACCAAGCGCGGCATCGGTCCGTGCTACCAGGATAAGATGGCCCGCATCGGCCTGCGCATGCAGGACATGCTGGACGAGGCGCTGTTCCGCGACAAGCTGGAGACCGCTCTTGCCCGCGTGAATCCCGAGCTGGAGCTCATCTACCACCTGCCCACCTACACCGTGGACCAGATCTGCGACGAGTACCTGCCCATGGCCGAGCGCCTGCGCCCCTACATCACCGAGACGAGCCTGCTGCTCAACAACATGATCGACGAGGGCAAGGACCTGCTGTTCGAGGGCGCCCAGGCAACGCTGCTCGACATTGACCACGGCACCTATCCGTACGTGACGTCTTCCAACTGCACCGCCGGCGGCGCCATCACCGGCTCCGGCGTCGGTATGAAGAATGTCGACCGCGTGCTGGGCGTCATGAAGGCCTATATCACCCGCGTCGGTTCGGGCCCCATGCCCACCGAGCTTTCCTATGAGTCCGAGGCCGGCCATACGCTGACCGAGGAGGGCTATGAGTACGGCGTGACCACCGGCCGTCGCCGTCGCTGCGGTTGGTTCGATGGCCCCATCGCCAACTACGCCTCGCGTGTTAACGGCCTCACCGATATCGCCATGACCAAGCTCGACGTGCTTTCGGCCTTCGATACCGTCAAGGTGTGCGTTGCCTACGACGTCGACGGCGAGCGTTACACGAGCGTGCCCGAGCATCAGGTGCGCTTTGAGCACGCCAAGCCCATCTACGAGGAGCTCCCGGGCTGGAAGTGCGACATCACCGGCTGCCGCAGCTTTGACGAGCTGCCGCAGGAGGCTCAGGACTACGTGACGTTTATCGAGGATCTGGCACACACCCGCGTGACGTTCATTGGCGTCGGCGCCGGTCGCGAGCAGATCATCAACCGATTCTGGAAGTAATCGGCACTATTTGGTTATTGCGATATACCCCTTTGCAGCCCGGACGGGCGGCCGAGGGGTATATTTGCTTGCAAAGGGCTCGCGCGGAGCGGGCCGTTCATCCATAGAGGAGGCACCCTTGAAGGCGGACACTCAAACCATCGACATCCTGTTGTTGGGCAGCGGCGGCCGTGAGCATGCTTTGGCAGCTAAGCTCGCAGCATCACCGCGCGCCGGCAAGCTCTACATTGCGCCGGGTAACGGCGGCACCGCGAGCTGCGGCGAGAACGTGGTTCTCGACGATTGCGATCCTGCGGCCGTGGCGGCGTTTGCCCAGAGCCACGGATGCGGACTCGTGGTGATTGGCCCCGAGGCTCCGCTCGTGGCGGGCGTTGCCGATGCCGTGCGCGCGGCGGGCATTCCCTGCTTTGGCCCGGGCGCCGAGGGCGCTCAGATGGAGGGCTCCAAGCTGTTCTCCAAGCAGCTCATGGAGCGTGCCGGCATTCCGACGGCCGCCTACGGCTCGTTTACCGACGAGGCTTCGGCTCTCGCCTACGTGCGCGAGCAGGGCGCACCGCTGGTCGTGAAGGCTGACGGCCTGGCCGCAGGCAAGGGCGTCATCGTGGCGACCGAGCTTGCGCAGGCCGAGGAGGCCGTGCGTGAGTGTTTTGGCGGCACCTTTGGTGATGCCGGCAATACTGTGGTCATCGAGGAGATGCTGACCGGCCCCGAGTGCTCGCTGCTGGCCTTTACCGACGGCAAGACCGTGCGCTCCATGGCCACCTCGCAGGACCACAAGCGTGCGCTCGAGGGCGACCTTGGCCCCAACACCGGCGGCATGGGCGTTTACAGCCCGGTGCCCATCGTGACCGACGAGGAGCACGCCACCATGGTGGAGGTCATGGAGCAGACCGTGGCCGAGCTTGCTGCCGAGGGCATCGACTACCGCGGCTGCCTGTACGGCGGCTTTATGCTCACCCCCGCCGGCCCCAAGGTGCTGGAGTTCAACGCCCGCTTTGGCGACCCCGAGACGCAGGTCGTGCTGCCGCGCCTCAAGAACGACCTGGTCGAGGTTATGCTCGCCTGCGCCAACTGCGAGCTTGATCAGATTGAGCTCGACTGGCGTGACGAGTGGGCCGTGGCTGTTGTTCTGACGAGCGCGGGCTATCCCGGCAGCTACGAGAAGGGCAAAGTCATCACCGGCATCGCCGACGCCGAGGCCATGGAGAACGTGACCGTGTACCATGCCGGCACCGCCGTGGTGGACGGTCAGCTCGTGACCAACGGCGGCCGAGTGCTTGCCGTGACCGCGCTGGGCGACACGTTCGAGAACGCTCGCAACCTTGCCTACGAGGCCTGCGAGAAGATTGATTTTGAGGGCAAGACCCTGCGTCATGACATCGGCCTGCGCGCGCTGCGTGGCCGCGACGCCTGGGATGCCTAAAGTCCGAGAGGGATGAGACGGATGGACGAGAAGAACGAAGAGCTCGTGGACGCGCAGATCGTCGAAGAGGACAGCCGCATGTATGGGCACGCCGAGGGCGAGCCTGGCGGCGAGGTCGCTGACGAGCCGGCGCTGGTGCTGGGCGACGACGACCCGCACGATGCCGAGCTGCACGAGAAGATTCTTTCGGAGGAGTGTGCCTGGAAGGGCAAGATCCTCGACGTCCACCGTCTTGAGGTTGAACTGCCCAACGGTCGCCGTAGCGCCCGCGATATCGTTCGCCATCCGGGTGCGGCGGCCGTTGTGGCACTGACCGAGAGCGGCAAGATCGTACTGGTGCGTCAGTACCGCACCGCCATCGACCGCGTGACGGTCGAGGTTCCCGCCGGCAAGCTCGACCCAGGCGAGGACCCGCTCGATTGCGCCAAGCGCGAGCTGCATGAGGAGACGGGCTTTAGGGCTGGTCGCATTCGCTTTTTGACGTCGATTGTCACGTCCTGCGGTTTTTGCGACGAGATCATTCACATCTACTTGGCTACCAAGCTCGAGTTTGATGCGCCCAACCCCGATGATGACGAGTTCGTCAACGTGGATCTGGTGCCGCTGCACGAGCTGATCGACGCCGTGCTCGACGGCAAGATCGAAGATGCCAAGACCGTCGTGGGCGCCTTGGCCTGCGATAGCATCGCGCACCGACTAGGCGGGGCCGAACTTTAACGAGCGGGAATGATCCCGCAGGTTTGTGTAAGTCAGCGAAAGTGCTCCATTTGAGACAAGGTGGCCTAAAAGAGGAGGGAAGCGTATGGATATACGCGACCGACGATTGAAGGCCAGAGTGCCCAAATGGGGCGTTTGCAGCGTCGAGCCGTTACGCGGTTTGGTAAAACCGCGTAAGGTGATTATGTTTAAGAGGTTTCTTTCGTATTACAAGCCCCAGATGGGGCTTTTTGTTGCCGATACTGTTTGCGCCCTGGTGCTTGCCGCCATTGACCTGGCGTTTCCTATCATTCTGCGCAATCTGACCGGCGGGCTCTTTACCCAGGGTCAGGCTGCTATTATGCAGGCGCTCGGTATGATTGCGGTTGGCCTGGTACTGATGTATGCCATCCGTTGCGCCTGCCGCTACTTTGTGAGCTATTGGGGCCACGTGATGGGCGCGCGCATGGAGTCCAAGATGCGCGAGGACCTGTTCGATCAGTACGAGCGCTTTAGCTTTGCGTACTTCGATCGCAACAGCTCGGGTGACATGATGAGCCGCGTGGTCAACGACCTGTTCGATATCTGCGAGGCGGCGCACCACGTGCCCGAGTGGATCATCATCTGCGGCATCGAGATCATCGGCTCATTTGTGATCCTCTTTACCATCGCCCCGGTGCTGGCGCTTGCCATGGCTGTGGTGACGGCAGCGTTTGCGGTCATCATGTTTTGGCAGAACTTGCGCATGCGCGAGGTCTTTAGCGACAATCGCAAAAAAATCAGCGGTATCAATGCGCAGCTGCAGGATTCGCTGGCAGGCATGCGCGTGGTCAAGAGTTTTGCGAACGAGGAGGCTGAGCGCTCCAAGTTCCGCGCCTCGAACGACCGCTATCTTTCGTCCAAGGAGAATATGTATCACGCCATGGGCATCTACACTGCGACGTATGGCCTGCTCTCGGGCGTGTTGTACGTGATCGTGGTGCTGCTGGGCGGTTGGCTCGTTGCCCAGGGTCAGCTGCAGGCGGTCGATATGGCGACCTTCGCGCTCTACATTTCACTGTTCTGCACCCCGCTCGAGACGCTCGTCAATTCGGCCGAGACGTATCAGAAGGCCATCGCCGGCTTTAAGCGCATGGACGAGGTGCTTTCGACCGCCCCGGATATCCAGGACAAGCCGGATGCCGCGGACCTGCAGGTGACGGCTGGCGCGGTTGAATATCGCGACGTGTGCTTTAGCTACGAGGACGTTGAACTCGGCGCAGGCGAAGAGGCTCGTCCCGTGATCGACCATATGAATCTGTCCATCAAGCCCGGACAGACCATTGCCCTGGTTGGCCCCTCGGGCGGTGGCAAGTCCACAACGTGTTCGCTGCTGCCGCGCTTTTATGACGTGGCTGCTGGATCCGTCAGCATCGACGGCCAAGACGTGCGCGACGTGACGCAGCAGAGCCTGCGCCGCACCATTGGCCTGGTGCAGCAGGATGTCTATCTGTTTGACGGTACGATTGGCGAGAACATCGCCTACGGCAAGCCAGGCGCCACGGCAGAAGAGGTCGCCGAGGCCGCCCGCCGCGCCAATATCGATGCCTTCATTGAGTCGCTGCCGCAGGGCTACGACACGGTCGTGGGCGAGCGCGGCAGCCGTCTTTCGGGCGGCCAAAAGCAGCGCGTAGCCATTGCGCGCGTGTTTCTCAAGAACCCCAAGATCCTGATCCTGGACGAGGCGACGAGCGCCTTGGATAACGAGAGCGAGGAGGCGGTGCAGGAGTCGCTCGAGCGCCTGGCGCGCGGTCGCACCACGATCATCATCGCCCACCGTCTCTCGACCATTAAACATGCCGACGAGATTGCGACCGTCGAGCATGGTCGCGTTGTGGAACGTGGTACGCACGAGCAGCTTCTCGCCCGCGGCGGCACCTATGCCCGTTACTATCGAATGCAGTTCGAAGGTGCGCGTGCGCACGAGCTCGACTGATTGATATGACAGGAAGTATATGGCTGAGAAGAACCCTTTGACTCCGGAAGAAGTGACGGAGTTATTCTCCGAGATCGACGCATCCGGCGTTTTGGATCCGACGCTTGCCAAAAAGCGCACCGAGCGCATGCGCGAAAAAGAGGCAGCGGCCAAGCGCGGCGACAAGGCGGCGCTGGCGCAGCTTCGCAGCGAAGATCGCGCGAGCCAGACAAAGCAGATCGACCCGCTGTCCGAGGACGACCCTTCGGGCTCGCAGGTGAGCCATACCATTACGAAGACCGCCATGGCCGTAGTTATCGGCATTCTGGTGTTGATCGTGGGCATGCAGATTGGCTACGGCGTGATGCGCCGCCTGAACACTGCCAACCTGTCCGAGAGCGTTTCGGTCGATACCGTTTCGACGGCGCTCAAGGGCGGCCTTGAGTGGGGTAACGGCTTTACGCAGTTTCCGCTCGACTTTAGCGTCGACGAGGCGGACGAACGCACGGGTACGGTAGAGGTGACGGTGTTGGACACGTCGTCTGCCAACGAGCTCGAGCTGCTGTCCAACGGGCAGATTCAGGCTGCGGCACTTGCGACCAACGCGTTGCTTAACGATAAGATCGACCGCGTGGTGTATAACGTGCACGCCTATATCGACGAGGACAGCAATATCCAGCATGATTCCTTCTTTGGCATGTTCCCCGCGCGGGGTCATCAGAGCGCCATTTTGACGTTTGTGTGGACCAAGAGCTCGTCAAATGCCACGAGTATCGACTGGAAGATGCGTATCGTGAGCATGGATGACACGATTGCCGAGCGCATCCAAAAGCAGGTGAACTCGGTATCGTCACTGATTGAGGACCCGGCGGTAAGCCAGACCAAGATCACGGAAGAAAAGGCCGAACGTGACTTGGAACATCGCCTGCACGGTCGCGAGATCTTCCGCGGTGGCAAGCCCGACCGCACACCGTCCGATCTGCTGGAGCAGGATAAATAAGACGCCATCAGATCGGAAGAGCGTCGTGCCCGCGCGGGATGATTTTTCTGGGACGGGGATTAAAAAATCATTCTGAGAACGGAGCCTTGTCGCTGAGTAGTCAATTTGGGACGGGGCTATTTTAGCTGCCCCGACCGTCAATCAACCTAACCGTCGTGCCAACAGCCGGGGTAGCTAAAAGAGCCCCGTCCCAAATTGACTACTCGCCAACTGCATACATGACAGAATGATTT
Organism: uncultured Collinsella sp.; assembly: GCA_902475825.1. GTDB lineage: Bacteria > Actinomycetota > Coriobacteriia > Coriobacteriales > Coriobacteriaceae > Collinsella. The sequence continues at coordinate 10,368 of CABSBA010000038.1, forward strand.
TTTATTCCCCGTCCCAGAAAAATCCTTATGCATAGAAAGTCATAATTATCATTTCGTAAACATTTCGATGAAATTAACGCCATGGCGCATGCTTGCGGTTAAAATACCGCAAGGCCTAACCACCAA
>CABSBA010000039.1 GCA_902475825.1 uncultured Collinsella sp.
CGTCCAGATCAAGTCGATCGCCCGCGAGCCCGGCCAGCGCTCCAAGGTCGCCGTCCACTCGCTCGACGACCGCCTGGATCCCGTGGGCGCCTGCGTCGGCCCCAAGGGCAGCCGTGTCCGCGCTGTCGTGGGCGAGCTCCGCGGCGAGCGCGTCGATGTCATCCTGTGGGATGCCGATCCGGCCGTCTACGTCGCCAACGCCCTGTCGCCCGCCAAGGTCACCCGCGTCCTTATCGACGAGGAGAAGGCCTATGCCGGCGTCATCGTGCCCGATGACCAGCTTTCGCTCGCCATCGGCAAGGAGGGCCAGAACGCCCGTCTCGCCGCTCGCCTGACCGGCTGGCACATCGACATCAAGTCCGAGACCCTTGCCGCCGACATCCTCAAGAACGTCCCCGTTCACGAGGAGCCCGCCGCCGACCTGATCGGTGACGAGGAGGACGACGACGTCCGTCGCTGCGAGTACGTGTCCGAGGACGGCATCCAGTGCCGTAACCAGGCCCGTCCTGGCTCCCGTTTCTGCGGTGTCCATGACACCGACGCCTTCGATGATGCGGAGGACCTGATCTAGCGCGCGGTCGCGCCGGGCAGGTCCCGGTGCATTTCCCACGCTCGTTCAGTCTCTAGGCACCAAGGTGCCAGAAAGGGTAGGTGAAGTCATATGGCAAAAGTCCGTGTGTCCACCCTGGCCAAAGAGTTCGGCATGACCTCCAAGGAACTGATGGGTCATCTCGCCGAAATGAAGATTCCCGCTAAGTCCGCTTCCTCCGCCCTGGAGGACGCTTACGTCGCCATGGTCCGCAAGCAGCTCGCCTCGGTGATTGAGGCCCGCGCCCAGGAAGTCGAGGCCGCCAAGCAGGCCGCCGAGGAGGCAGCCGCCGCCGAGGAGGCAGCGCGCGCTGCCGAGGCCGAGCGCGAGCGCATCGCCGCCGAGAAGGCACGCGAGGAGGAGCGCCGCCAGTTCGCCGCCGCCCAGGCTGCCGAAGAGGCCGCCCGTGCCGAGGCCGAGGCCAAGAAGAGGGCCGAGCAGGAGCGCCTTGCCCGCGAGAAGGAGGAGGCTGCCCGCGAGGCCCAGCGCCGCGCCGTCCCCGCTTCCGACTCCGGTTCGCGCTTCCGTTCGCTGCTCGACCAGATCGCCGCACAGGAGACCGTGCTCAAGGAGAAGAAGGACGCCGAGGCGAAGGCCAAGGCCGAGCGCGCCGCCGAGCGCGGCAACCGTCGTGGCGGCAACAACGACCGCCGAGGTGGCCGTCGTAACGATCGCAACGCCTCCGACAGCAACTCCGAGCGCAACGCCTCCGAGAGCCGTCCGCACAGCCATCGCACCAACGCCAGCAACAACGTCGCTGCCGGCATGGACTTCCCCAACCCCGATAAGCAGGGCAAGGGCAAGAAGCGCAAGGGCGGTCACGGCAACGATGAGGACCATTACAGCCGCATGGCTCGCGAGGCCGAAGAGTACAGCCGCGAGAAGGTGCTCGAGGAGGCCCGCGCCGCCGTCGAGGAGGCCTCTCGCGAGTCCACCGGTCGTCGCAAGAAGCGCAAGGAGAAGCGCGAGCGCGAGGCTGCTAAGGCTCAGGAGGAGCGCAAGATTGAGGAGGCGCTGGCCCAGGGCGTGAACCCCGAGGAGCTCGACGCCATCAAGGTCTCCCAGGGAGTTACCGTCCAGGAGCTCGCCGAGGCGCTCGACGTTCCGGCCAACGACATCATCAAGCGCCTGTTCCTGCTGGGCACGCCGCTCACGATGACGCAGTCCATGTCCGACGACCTCGTCGAGCTCGTTGCCGACGACCTGGGCCGTCAGATCAAGATCATCACCCCCGAGGAGGAGAACACCTTCTCGTTCTACGACGATCCCGCCGACCTTAAGCCCCGCGCCCCGGTCGTCACCGTCATGGGTCACGTCGACCACGGCAAGACGAGCCTGCTCGACGCCATCCGTCACACCGGTGTCGCTGCCGGCGAGGCGGGCGGCATTACCCAGGCCATCGGCGCTTCGCAGGTCATGATCAACGACCGCAAGATCACCTTCATCGATACCCCTGGTCACGCGACCTTTACGGCTATGCGTGCCCGCGGTGCCAAGGTGACCGACATCGTCATTCTGATCGTCGCCGCCGACGACGGCGTCATGCCCCAGACCGTCGAGTCGATCAACCACGCCAGGGCCGCTGGCGTTCCCATCGTCGTCGCCGTCAACAAGATCGATAAGCCCGGCGCCAACCCCGATCGCGTGCGCCAGGAGCTCACCGAGTACGGCGTCATCCCCGAGGAGTGGGGCGGACAGAACATGTTCGTCAACATCTCGGCCAAGCAGAAGATCGGTATCGACGACCTGCTCGAGACCGTGCTGCTCCAGGCCGACGTGCTCGAGCTCAAGGCCAACCCCGACACCTTTGCCTCCGGCAACGTCCTCGAGGCCAAGCTCGACAAGGGTCGCGGCTCGGTCGCTACCGTGCTGGTGACCCGCGGTACCCTGCACGTGGGCGATACGCTGGTCGCCGGCCTTACCTATGGTCGCGTCCGCGCCATGCTCGACCCCAAGGGTCGCGCCGTCACCGAGGCCGGTCCCTCCGACGCCGTCGAGATCTTGGGCCTGCAGTCCGTGCCCAACGCCGGCGACGAGTTCCGCGTGTTCGAGGACGAGCGCGAGGCGCGCGCCCTGGCTGATGAGCGCTCGCTCAAGGCCCGTATCGAGGAGCAGAGCCGCGTGAAGCACGTCACGCTCGAGAACCTCTTCGAGACGATCGCCGACGCCGAGGTCAAGGAGCTCAACCTGATCATCAAGGCCGACGTCCAGGGTTCCATCGAGGCCCTTCAGGACTCGCTCGACAAGATGGATCAGTCCGAGGTCCGCATCAACACGATCCACTCCGCCGTCGGTGCCATCAACGAGACCGACGTCGTCCTGGCCGACGCCTCCAACGCCATCATCATCGGCTTTGGCGTGCGTCCCGACGGCAAGGCCCGCTCCGCAGCCGAGCGCGAGGGCGTCGAGATCCGTTGCTACGACGTTATCTACAAGTGCCTCGAGGAGCTCGACGCTGCCCGCATCGGCATGCTCAAGCCCACCGAGGTTGAGGTCTCCACGGGTACCGCGACCGTCCTGGACACCTTCAAGGTGCCCAAAGTCGGTATCGCCGCCGGTGTCCGCGTCGAAGAGGGCGAGATCGCCGCGACCGATTCCGTGCGCCTGGTGCGCGACGGCATCGTGGTCTTCAACGGCAAGATCGCCTCGATGCGCCACTACAAGGACGAGGCCAAGAGCCTCAAGAGCGGTTCCGAGGGCGGCATTGGCCTGGAGAACTTCCAGGACATCAAGCCCGGCGACCAGATCGAGGGTTACCGTATCGACCAGGTTGCCCGTACCGAGTAGGGGGTAGCGCTATGAAGCAAACGCAGGCAACCCGCCGTCTGGGCGAGCAGCTTCGCGAGAAGCTTGGTTATATCCTGCTCTTTGAGGTTTCCGATCCGCGTCTCGACCTGGTCACCCTGACCGCGGTCGAGGTCGCGGTGGACCGTTCGTTCGCGCGCGTGTACGTGTCGTGCGATGCGAGCCGCTACGATGAGGTCATGGAGGCGCTCTCCAGCGCCAAGGGCCGTATTCGTAGCCTGTTGGCTCGTTCACTCGATTGGCGCGTCACGCCCGAGCTCGATTTTCGCATCGATCGCTCGACCGATGAGGCCGAGCGCATCACGCGTGCGCTGGAAAACGTTCCGGCCACGCTTGCGATCGAAAAGGACGAGGACGGCTACCCCATAGCGGATGCCGCCCAGGAGGCAGCTTTAGATGACTAATTCCGCCGATCCCGCCTCGTGCGAGTCTGCAGATATTAAACGACGCATCCTCGAGCTCATCGAGGGTGCGTCCTCCATTGCAATCTCGGGTCACACCTCTCCCGACGGCGATGCCCTGGGCTCCGTGTTGGGCCTGGGCCTTTCGCTTATGAAGGTGTTTCCCGACAAGGACATCGCCCTGCTGCTGGCAGACGACGATCCCGTTCCGCGCATCTACCGTTTTATGGAGGGCGCCGATCTGCTGGTGCCGGCATCTGCCTACACCGGCAACCCGGACCTGTTCATCTCGGTGGACGTGCCGGTCGTCGAGCGCCTCAATAATTCTGCCGAGGTGCTGCGTCGTTCGGCCCACGTGGCGTGCTTTGACCATCACCCGGCGCGCGAGGAGTTTGCCGAGGTCAGCCTTAGGTGTGTCAATGCCGCTGCTTGCGCCATGATTATCGACCGCTTTTTGGCCGATTGCGGCATTACTGCAAGCGACAGCATTGCGACCTGCCTGCTGTGCGGCCTGGTCACCGATACCGGTCGTTTTCAGTATCAGAACGCAGACGCCGCCGCGTTTCATGCCGCCTCGCGTCTGGTGGCGCACGGTGCCGATCCGGCTCGCGTCGCGCTCGAGGTCTATCAGAGCATGCGTGTCGAGTTCTTGCACCTCAAGTCCATCGTCATGGGTCGCATCAAGACGGTCGCGCACGGGCGCGTGGCATATAGCTACGCGTATGAGAGTGACCTCAAGGAATGCGGCGTCACCTCGGATGAGTGCGACGGCCTGGTCGATGTGGTGCGCTCGGTGATGGGCGTCGAGGTCTGCCTGTTCCTTAAGGGCATCGAGGGCGATACCAAGGTGCGCGGCAACCTGCGCTCCAAGGGCGATCTTGATGTTTCCGAGATTGCGGCCAACTTTGGCGGAGGTGGGCACCACGCTGCCGCCGGCTTTACCAACGCCGGAACGATTTCCGAGACGCTCACCGCGGCACTTCCCATGCTGGCCGAGCTGGTAGGGGAGGATCCCGCTTCGGTGACCGTCGAGCTCTAACTTTTTGGATGGTACATGGCTCGTCGTACACCTTCTCAACTTAATATGCTGCTCGCCGTCGATAAACCGGTGGGCTGCACGTCCCACGATGTGGTCTCACAATGCCGTCGCGCCCTCCACGAACGGCGTGTCGGTCATGCCGGCACGCTCGACCCCATGGCATCGGGTGTCATGGTGGTGGGCGTGGGCCAGGCAACGCGTCTGCTGGGCATGCTCACGCTCGATACCAAAAGCTACGTCGCCGATATCTCGTTTGGCGTCGAGACCAATACCGATGATGCGGAGGGCGAGGCCGTCCGCACGGTGCCCATTACAGCCGACTTGCGCGATCCGGCCTATGCCCGCGAGCGCCTGTGCGCCATGCTGGGCCCTCAGATGCAGGTACCGCCGGCGTTTTCGGCCATTTCGGTCAACGGCGTGCGCGCCTATAAGGCCGCGCGCGAAGGCAATGCCGTGTCACTGCCCCCGCGTCCGGTCGAGGTGTACTCCGCCGACCTGATTGCCGTGAGCGGCGAGGGCGACGCTTGCGTTTGGACCGTGGCGTTTTCGGTGAGTAAGGGCACCTATATCCGTGCGCTCGCTCGCGACCTGGGTCGTGCCTGCGACAACGCGGCACATATTTCCGCGCTGCGCCGTACGGCCTCCGGTGTTGTTTCCATCGGTGCCTGCCATACGGTCGAGGAACTTTCTGCCGAGTCCGCTGCCGGCTTTGCCCTGGATCCCATTGCGGCACTGGGCGCCACGCGCGTCGACTTGCCGGGTGATCTTGCCGACGATCTGCTGTGCGGACGTCGTATTCCTATTGAGCGCGCGCTTGCGAGCTTCGATGTGTCGAAGGCGCCGTTTGCGCTGGTTCTCGATGGCGGGCTCAAGGCGCTTGCCCGTATCGAGGGCGGCCGCTTTGTTATGGAGCATGTCTTTCCGCAGGCGATCGGCGGTGTTCGATGATGCTGGCCTCCCACGAGCTCGCGCGTATTTTTTTCGCGGGCGAGTCGGATGAGGCCCGCATCGTCGCCGCCGATGCATTTGATGATTGCGCGTGCCTGGGTGCCGCGTCGATCGCCATCGGTGTGTTCGACGGCGTGCATCGGGGGCATCACGAACTGATCGACGCGGTCGTTCGCGATGCGCGTGACCACAGTTGCAAGGCGGTTGTTGTCACCTTCGATCCCGACCCGGACGTAGTGGTGAGCCCCGCGCCCGCCCAAAAACTGATGACGACGGACGACCGCCTGCATGCCCTGGCTCTCACCGGGGTCGATGCGGTCGTGGCCGTTCCCTTTACGCCTGCGGTGGCGGCACTCGACCACGTGGGCTTTCTTGAGTTGCTGTCGCGCGTCGTCGATATCCGCTCGATTCGCGTGGGCAGCGACTTTAGGCTGGGTCGCGGCGGCGCCTCGGGCGTTGCCGAGATGCAGGCATGGGGAGCCGAGCGCGGCGTTGACGTCTATGGCCACGAGCTGCTGTGCGTCGATGGACAGACGATCTGCGCCACCCGTATTCGTCAGGAGCTCCGCCAGGGACATGTTGAGCTTGCCGCCGAGCTGCTCGGTCGCCCGTACATGCTGCGAGGTATTGTTGCCGGCGGTCGTCATCAGGGTTCCGACATGGGTTTTCCCACGGCAAACATCCAGGTGCCCGAGGGCATCCAGGTTCCTGCCGATGGCGTCTACGAGGGCCTGGTGCTGGTCGGTGATACCGTATGGCCCGCTGCCGTCAACGTTGGCCTGCCACCGACGTATGCCGACGATGCCGCTTCGGCGCATCTCGAGGCCAACTTGATCGGGTATGCGGGCGACCTGTACGGCGCCTCGGTGTCGCTGGCGTTTACGCGTTGGCTGCGCCCGTCGCGCGTGTTCGATTCGCTGGACGAGCTTATCGCGACCGTCGAGGGTAACATTGACGATATTCGCCACAACTTGGGTGAGCAGGGGGTGAGCATCCGTGATTAGCGATGAGGAGAAAGACCAGGTACGCGCTGCGTCCGATTTGGTTGCCATCGTGCAGGAAACGGTTGAGCTCAAGCCCCGCGGCCATGAGTTTTGGGGTTGCTGCCCCTTCCATGGCGAAAAGACTCCGTCGTTTCACATTATCCCCGCCACGCAGGTGTGGCACTGCTTTGGTTGTGGCGAGGGCGGCGACGTCTTCACCTACATCATGAAGCGCGAGAATCTGAGCTTTCCCGAGTCGATTCGCTACCTGGCCGACCGTGCCGGCATTGAGCTGCACGATTCCGGCGCCTATCGCGAGCGCGGCACCAAGCGCGCCCGCATCTACGACCTGTGCGCCGAGACCGCCCAGTTCTACCACACCATGCTCATGCGCGGTAAGGACAGCCGTCCGCGCGAGTATTTCGCCAGCCGCGGTATGGGCGGCGACGTCTGCCGCCGCTACTGCCTGGGCTTTGCGCCGGGTCGCAACGCGCTGGTGTCCCATCTGTCGCAGGCGGGCTTTACCCCGCAGGAGATGATCGACGCCAACGTGGCCGTGAGCCGTGGACGCGGGCAGCTTGCCGATCGTTTTTACGACCGCGTGATGTTTCCCATCTTTGACGAGCAGGGTCATAACATCGCCTTTGGCGGGCGCATTATGGGCGACGGCCAGCCTAAGTACCTCAACACCGCCGAGACGAGCGTGTTCCATAAAAAGCGAAACCTCTACGGCTTTAACTGGGCCAAGGAGTTTATCGTTGCGCAGGACACCGCCATCGTGGTGGAGGGATATACCGACTGCATCGCCTGCTGGGAGGCGGGGATTAAAAACGTCGTCGCCACGCTGGGCACGGCGCTGACGGAACATCACGTAAAGACACTCACCCGCTTTGCCAAGCGCATCGTATATATGTTCGATGGCGACGCCGCCGGTCAAAAGGCCGCGCGCCGCGCGATTCAGTTTATCGAGCAGGATTCGATGGACCTGCGCTGCGTGGTGCTTCCCGACGGCAACGACCCCATGGAGTTCATCACGGCGCATGGCGGCGAGGCACTGCAGGCACGTATCGACGCCGCCGAACCCCTCATGGATTTTGTGTACCGCTCGCTGCAGGAGTCGAGCGACATTACCACGCCGGGCGGTCGTGCCAAAGCGCTTGAGGATGCGCTGACGCTCATCTATCCGCTGCGCGATAGCTACATGATCGATACGTACTTTATCCAGATTGCCGACCTGCTGGGGTTGGACTTGGACACGGTGCGTTCGAGCTCGGGCCGCGTGTTTCGCGATGTTGCCAAGCGCGAGGATGCCGAGCGTCGTCGCGAGCAGAATTACGAGCGCCAGCGGGCGCAGGCCGAGCGCGCGGGCAGCGCGGGCGGTCGGGCGTCTGGTTCGCAGGGGACGTCTCGCGGCGCCTGGGCGTCGGGGGTGACGCCGCCGGTGTCCACACCGGTCGAGGAAGACCCGTACGACTATGTGCCGCTCGAGGCCTACGGGGCCGCGCCGGTCGAGGTCGTTGATGACATGCCTCCGATCGATGTGCCGGTTGGGTTGGATGGCGCGGCGCCGGTTGCCGACGCTACGGGCGCGCCCACGGCGCCGACGATGCCGATCGTGCTGACCGACCTGGAGCGAAAGTCTTTGGCGGGGGAGCGCGAGCTGCTGACGATGCTCACGAGCTACCCCGACCTGTTCCGCACGTATGCCGACCGCATCTGCTCTATCGAGTGGGTGGATCCGCGCCACGAGTCCATCGCGTGGGCCGTGCTCGCGACGCCGCCGGGCACCGACCCCACGGCGTGCATGGATGCGGCGCGCGCGGTGTGTCCCGAGGCAGCGTCGCTTGTCAGCGCCGGACGCATTTCGTCGACGAGCAAGCATCCCACCGAGACGAACATCGTGTTTATGCTTGATACCCTTGAGCTCTACACCATCAAGCGCCGCATGCGCGCCGCACAGGCCAAGCTTCGTCAGGACCGGTCGCTCGACGATGAGGCGCGCCGTGTGCTGACGATGCAGGCGATGCAAGATTCTCAGCGCCAGCGCGAGCTCCAAAAGTCGATCGGTGGCGTGGCAGACCCGTTCCGTTTGATCGGTTTGGACACGACGGGCGCCGATCAGGCCTAGATGTTGTGGTCAACCAGCGTATTTGCGCCTATATCCAGTCTGAATTTTGGGTATAGACGTCACTGTGTGTGCTAAAGTATTGAGTCCTGTGGACTATGAAGGGAGAATCTGTGCCAAAAAAGAGTGAGAGCACGGGTACTGGGCTGGAATCCTACGTTGCAAAGCTCATGGGCAACGGCTCAAACAGGACTTCGGTAACCGAGGACGAGATTCAGGCCGCCCTGAAGGATATCGATGTGTCTGACGAGCAGCTCAACGCGGTGTATTCCGCGCTGCGCAACAGCGGCATCCAGATTATCTCCGCGAGCGGTAACGACGACGCCCCCATGGACGCCGACGATGACGATAACGATAGCGATACCGACGATTTCGATGACGACGAGCACGATTCCGGCTCGCTCGACGATCACGAGCTTAAGATGGCCCGTCAGGCCGATGCCGAGATGGGCTCCTCCAAGAGCAAGAAGAAGCGCACCGTGCGCACGTCCCGTTCGCGTTCGCGCGTGCGCGGTATCGACGCCTCCACGGTGATGCTGACCGGCGACCCCGTCCGCATGTACCTCAAGGAGATCGGCAAGGTCGACCTGCTGACCGCCTCCGAAGAGGTCGATCTGGCCATGAAGATCGAGGCCGGTCTCGATGCCACCGAGAAGCTCGAGGCCGCCGAGGCGGGCGAGATCGAGCTCACCCGCGCCGAGATGCGTCGCCTGACCCGTATCGAGAACGTCGGCCTCGAGGCCAAGCAGGCGCTCATCAGCGCCAACCTGCGCCTGGTCGTCTCCATCGCCAAGCGCTATGTCGGTCGCGGCATGCTGTTCCTGGACCTGATCCAGGAGGGCAACCTCGGTCTGATCCGCGCCGTCGAGAAGTTCGACTGGAAGAAGGGCTTCAAGTTCTCCACCTATGCCACATGGTGGATCCGTCAGGCCATTACGCGCGCTATCGCCGACCAGGCCCGTACCATCCGCATTCCCGTGCACATGGTCGAGACCATCAACAAGCTCGTCCGCGTGCAGCGCCAGCTCCTCCAGGACCTGGGTCGCGACCCGACTCCCGAGGAGATTGGCGCCGAGATGGACATGAGTGCCGACCGCGTCCGCGAGATCCAGAAGATTTCGCAGGAGCCCGTGTCGCTCGAGACCCCCATCGGCGAGGAAGAGGATTCCCAGCTGGGCGACTTCATCGAGGACTCCCAGGCTATCGTTCCGCCCGATGCCGCCAGCTTCTCCATGCTGCAGGAGCAGCTCACCCAGGTGCTCGACTCGCTTGCCGATCGTGAGCGCAAGGTTATCGAGCTGCGCTTTGGCCTTGTCGACGGACACCCCCGTACGCTCGAGGAAGTCGGTCGCGAGTTTGGCGTCACGCGTGAGCGCATCCGCCAGATCGAGTCCAAGACCCTGGCCAAGCTCCGTCATCCGAGCCGTAGTAGCAAGCTCAAAGACTACATCGAAAGCTAGTCAAGCAAGAAGCGCCCTCAAGCACATCCGCTTGGGGGCGCTTTTA